>JANPES010000150.1:0-7048 GCA_031423035.1 Cyclobacteriaceae bacterium
ATCAATTTAGCCCCCAACGCTGATGGCGAAATTTTTGAGGGTGACTATCTGCGCTACTTCGGCAGTTCGGCAACACAGATCGAATATCATGCCTCGACATTTGTCCGGGCCATGCAGTCGGAAGGAATAATGGCCGTGGCAAAGCATCTCCCAAGGCGGTTGGGCAACGAGCGGTCGCTCGGTGATTCCATGGTTGTTTTGAATCTCAACCGTATCGATACCAATACCCTGCAGCCCTTTCAACAACTGATTACGAATAAGGTAGGTGGAATTTCCACCAGCTACCTTCACTTTTCCATCCAGGGTGAACAGGGAATTGTGCCAGCCTCTGTATCTCAGGCTTTCATTTCTGATATTCTGAAAAAGAAACTCGGGTTCCGTGGATTGGTTTTTTCGGATGCGAGGAATATTCAGAGAAAAGGAGGCAAGGTACGGGCAGGAGAGGCCGAACTGCTGGCGTTTCAGTCAGGTGCCGATGTTATCTTTAATCCCATAAGTTCGACGGCTGGCATAAAGAAAATCTCAAGAGAGGTAAGAAAAAACAGATTTCTTCAAGAACAGCTGGATGCGAGCGTTAAGAAATTACTTGAAGCTAAATATGTTGCAGGACTCAACACCTACCTGCCTATCAACACAGACAATTTGTATCGGCGGCTTCAGGATCCGGATTACAAGCTGATCAACATGGCAATTGCGTCTTCGGCTGTAACCCTTGTTCAGAATACTGATGCGCTAATTCCCATAGAATCTATTGAGGAGACTTCTTTCGTTTCGATAGCAATCGGCAACGGATCATCTAACGACCTGAACCACGCGCTGAAGAAGTTCGCTCCCATTCGATCCTATGGCATTACAAACGCTTCAGACACCGCAGCGTTTGACTTTGAACCTGCCGATGTGATTATCATTGGGATCTTTCCCTATGCGGGTGCACTTGAAGCAATGGTCAGGCCATGGATTGATCAGCTTGCCACTACACACAAAGTCATTATCGTTCATTTTGGAAATCCAGCCTCACTTTCCCGATATACAAAATCAGCTGCGCTCATAGCCGCCTATACCGACCAGGATTATATGCCATCCGTGGCCGCACAGATCATCTTCGGGGCATTGCCCTCAAAAGGGTCGCTCCCATTGTCGACAGACCACTGGGTTGCAGGCACATCGATCAAAACCAAGTCGCTCGGCAGGTTAGCGTATTCCGTACCCGAAGCAGTGGGATTCAACAGCCGGTCTCTGGAAAAAATAAAAACTATTATGGAGGAGGCGGTCGCCATGGAAGCCACACCCGGTTGTTATGCATTGATTGCCAAAGACGGTAAGGTAGTATTTGAACAAGCGGTCGGTTGGCTGACCTATGAAAAGCAGCAACCCGTAACGGAAGAGACGATCTACGATTTGGCTTCGATGACCAAAGTGCTTGGAACTGTTCAAATCATGATGTTCCTTCAAGAAAAAGGGCTCATTGATATTAACAAAAAGGCATCGGTGTATTTGCCTGAACTAAGAGACACCAACAAAAAGGATCTCACCCTGATTGATCTCTTGACACATCAATCCGGCTTGCTGCCATTCATACCACTATGGCCTAAAACAATGGATGGCAAGGGTGAATTCAATTCCTATTACTACAGTAATGCAAGGAGTGATGCCTATCCCCTGCAGGTAGGGCCAGATTTGTTCGGATCAGCTCACCTCAAGGATTCTCTGTGGAAGTGGACGTTGGAGTCTAACTTGCTTGAAAAGCCCTCACGTACTCCCTATTCCTTCCGGTATAGCGACCTGGGCCCCTGGATTCTTTATGTGCTTGCTGAAAAGTTACTGCATCAACCGATCAACGAATTCCTGGATCAGAACCTGTACGAACCAATCGGTGCCTGGACTACCGGGTATCTTCCATTAAATCGATTTGACTTGTCGCTGATCGCGCCTACCGAAAAGGATACGCTCTTTCGGAAAGGCTTGGTGGCCGGAACGGTTCACGATGAGCGCGCCGCCATGCTGGGGGGAGTGGCCGGGCACGCTGGCTTGTTTAGCAACGCTGGAGATGTGGCTAAACTTGGCCAAATGTTATTGCAGAAAGGAAATTATGGAGGTCATCAGTACTTCAAACCGGAAACAGTTGAATGGTTCACCAAGAAACAGTTCAAGCCGAGCCGTCGGGGGCTTGGATGGGACAAGCCCATTCAAAGTGATTGGAGCAGTCCCACGTCGCGGTATGCCTCCACATCGACTTATGGACACACCGGCTTTACCGGAACCTGCATTTGGATAGATCCGGAATTCAACCTGGTCTACGTCTTCCTGTCCAACCGTGTCCATCCAGGTCGCGGCAGCAAGTTTAATAGTGAAAATATCCGCTCTCGCATTCAGGAGGTCATATACCAGTCAATGTTCACCTATTGCGCAGACAAATAATTGAAACCAAAACCCTTAAATGATGGTTAATACGCAAACCCAATGCCTGTGGATCAAATAAATATCGGAATCGTGTGCTACCCCACTTTTGGCGGTAGCGGGGTGGTTGCCACCGAGCTGGGAAAAGCCTTGGCCAAGGAAGGGCACCATGTCCATTTCATTACATATTCCCAACCCACCCGGCTTGACTTTCTGAATGAAAATCTATTCTACCATGAAGTAGATTTCCGGTCCTATCCTTTGTTCGAATATCCGCCGTATGAGCTCGCCTTGGCGAGTAAGATGGTAAGCGTTGTCAAGAATGAAAAATTAGATCTGCTGCATGTGCACTATGCCATTCCTCATGCTTCAGCTGCGTACATGGCTAAGCAAATCCTCAAGTCTGAAGGTATTGTTATCCCGGTTGTGACGACCCTCCACGGAACAGACATTACCCTGGTTGGTAAAGATCCCTCCTATGAGCCAGTCGTAACATTCAGCATCAATCAATCAGATGGCGTAACTGCCGTATCGGAGGACCTTCGCAGGGAAACGTACGAACACTTCAAGATAGATATCGATATTGATGTGATTCCAAACTTCATTGACCTAGACAAATTCAAGAAACAAAAGAAGGATCATTTCAAGAAAGCCATTTGCCCTAACGGGGAGGCACTGGTTGTCCATACTTCCAATTTCCGGAAAGTGAAACGGATTGGAGATGTCATCCAGATCTTCGCTAACATACACAAAGAAATTCCCTCGAAACTGCTTATGATCGGTGATGGTCCAGAGCGCGCCAAGGCAGAGGCCATGAGCAAAGAATTAAACATAGAAAATGATGTCCGCTTTTTAGGAAAGCTCGAGGCCATTGAGGAGGTGCTGTCTGTTGCCGATTTATTTCTCATGCCTTCAGAAAAGGAGAGTTTCGGACTCGCAGCACTTGAAGCGATGGCCTGCGAGGTGCCCCTCATTTCCTCAAATGCTGGTGGCTTGCCCGAGCTAAATGTACAGGGGATCACGGGCTTTATGAGCGATGTGGGCAATGTGGATGACATGAGCCGCAAAGCCCTCTTTATTCTTGACAAAGCCAACCTCCCCACTTTCAAGGAAAATGCACTAAAAAGGGCCAAGGAGTTCGATATTACCAATATCCTACCGCTGTACGAACGCGTGTATGAACGGGTGATTGAAAAAGCTGCAAAAAATGCCAAATAGCCAATTCTTGGGTCAAAGTGGGTTGACAAAATCGATGGACAAGATTACCTTTGCCCTCCGTAGATGAAGTAGGATATGGCAATCGAAATAAAACCCCAAAACAGAGGCACGAAACAACTTTTCCAGAACCCCATTTTGGAGAAACTTTCGCGCACGCATATCTCTGTACCCTTAATCATTTTTTTCCTCTACTCCAGCGGACTGCTGTACTGGAGCATTACCCATACCAACCTTACCGCCGCAACTACCATCGCCATGTTTGCTCTGGGATTGCTTGCTTTTACCTGGGCGGAGTACAATGTACATCGGTACATTTTCCATCTGGCTCCAACCACCCAGCAGCGTGCCGATCTGCAGTATACGATGCACGGTGTACACCACGAATTCCCAAAAGACAAAACACGACTGGCAATGCCACCTGTTCTGAGTATTACGCTTTCGACCGCATTGCTCCTCATTTTCCGGTTGATTCTTGGTGATCTTGTTTTTTCCTTTCTGCCCGGATTCCTCGCAGGATATGCAGCTTACCTCTCGGTTCATTACATGGTACATGCCTATCAGCCACCCAGAAATTTTCTGAAAGTGCTTTGGGTCAATCATGCAGTACATCACTATAAGGATGGTGTCGGTGTCTATGGGGTTTCCTCCCCATTGTGGGACTACATCTACGGAACGATGACCGACAAACATCCCACCAAAGCTGAAGTGTAGATTTGCGCACGACCTCCTCGTGTTAGATAATAGGTCACTGAGGTAAAAACCACGAATACCACAGCGCATTTTTTCGTATATCTTTTTTCATTTCTTTTGTTTGGCCACGCATGCGCCAAAGGCAATCGCTACTAAATTGGGGCCACGGCGCCAAGTGGCAGGAAATAATAAGATGGGTTTGCCGGAAACAGAAACCCTGGAATATTGGTTATGTTTAAACAACCAACGACTTAGCGATGCCCGGGTACCGGTTCTCAAAATATATGCCTCCGCCAGAAGATCTAAAAACAGATTTTGGGCGACTCCTGAGCATATTTATGCAATTGGTGCTCATCACCTCCGGAAATGTCTCTGAAGCGCTTCAGTGGATGACGGAAGTCGACCGGCAGCATAAACTCACCCGGGACAATTACGGCATGGGTGATTTTATTGAAGACTTGAAGAAGAATGGTTACATCAGCGATGAAGGTCCCCAAGGTGAATTCAAACTCAAGGCAAAGAGCGAGCAGAACCTTCGGCAGTCGGCCCTGGAAGAGATCTTTGGAAAGTTGAAGAAGACCCGTGGCGGGGAGCACAAGACCCCACACAGTGGTCGCGGGGATGAAGCAACTACCGACCGACGCGATTACGAATTTGGAGACACCATGGAGCAGATCGCCATGACGGATTCCCTGCGCAACGCGCAGATCAATCATGGGTTTGAGGAGTTTTTTATGACGGAGGGAGACCTTGAGGTTGTTGAAAATGAATTCAAAGCACAGACTTCTACTGTGCTCATGATCGATATCTCTCACTCCATGATTCTGTACGGAGAAGATCGCATCACGCCGGCGAAGAAGGTGGCCATGGCCCTTGCCGAACTTATCACAAAGAAATACCCCAAAGACACACTGGATATTCTCGTATTCGGGGATGACGCCTGGCAGATCGAAATCAAGGATCTACCCTACCTCCAGGTGGGACCGTTCCACACCAACACCGTCGCGGGCCTTGAATTGGCCATGGATATTCTTCGGAAACGAAAGAATGCCAACAAGCAGATTTTCATGATCACCGACGGCAAACCGACATGCATCAAGCAGGGCATTCAATACTACAAGAATAGTTTTGGTCTCGACACCAAGATTCTCAACCGTACATTGAATCTTGCCGACCAGCTCAGAAAAATAAAAATACCGGTGACCACATTCATGATAGCCACGGATCCTTACCTGAAAGCTTTTGTGCGTGAATTCACCAAAGCCAATAACGGCAACGCATACTATAGCACCCTGGAGGGCCTGGGCCATCTGGTATTTGAAGATTTTAAGAAAAACCGAAGGAAAACGCTTTAAACCACATGGACATCCACCACATTACGACGCTGGGACAACTAAAGGGAGTAGGTTATGCTTCCCGAACCATCAAAGAAGAGTTGCGAACAAACCTGATAGAAAGACTCAAAAAGAAAGAGAAGGTGTTTGAGGGTATCTGGGGCTATGAAGACACTGTCATCCCTGATGTAGAGCGGGCCCTTTTGGCCGGACACGACATCAATTTCCTTGGACTTCGCGGCCAGGCAAAGACCCGTCTCGCACGCCTGATGGTAAACCTGCTTGATGAATACATCCCCGTTATCGCGGGATCTGAGCTCAACGATGATCCCCTTAAGCCCTTGTCGCGCTTCGGTCACGATCGAATCAAAGAATTGGGCGACGCTACACCGATTGGCTGGCTTCACCGTGATGACCGCTACACTGAGAAATTGGCTACGCCAGACGTATCCATCGCCGACCTGATTGGCGACGTGGATCCTATCAAGGCTGCTTCCTTGAAGCTCCCCTATTCCGACGAACGCGTAATTCACTTTGGCCTGATCCCGCGCGCCAACCGCGGGTTATTCGTCATCAATGAGCTCCCTGACCTTCAGGCACGGATTCAGGTGGCCCTCTTCAACATCTTGCAAGAAGGTGATATTCAAATCCGTGGATTCAGACTTCGGCTACCCCTGGACCTTCAGTTTGTGTTTACAGCCAATCCCGAAGATTATACAAACCGCGGCAGTATCGTAACGCCATTGAAAGACCGTATTGACAGCCAGATTATTACGCACTATCCCAAAACCATTGCTATCGGAAAGAAAATCACGGGGCAGGAGGCACAGATCAACAGCGATCAGAAGAAGCTGGTTACTGTCCCCGAATTGGCCCATGACCTAGTCGAACAGATCGCGATTGAAGCCCGCAAGAGCGAATACGTGGACGCCAAAAGCGGTGTGTCTGCCCGTTTGACTATCTCAGCATACGAATCCCTCGTAGCGGCCGCAGAGCGTCGCTCGCTAATCAATGGTGAAAAGAGCGCCATCGTGCGACTAAGTGATTTCATTGGCGTCGTACCCTCCATAACAGGAAAAGTCGAGCTTGTCTATGAAGGCGAGCAAGAAGGCCCGGCAATTGTTGCGCAAAATCTGGTGGGCAAAGCTGTCCGCACCCAGTTCCTCAACTACTTTCCAGATCCGGAAAAGTTTCGCAAACAGAAAGAGAAGAGCCCCTACAGGAAGATCACGCAATGGTTTAGCGATGGAAACACCCTCGATCTGCTTGGAGAAATTACCAACCCGGAATACGAGGCCAAACTGCGTTCCGTCTCCGGTTTGTTGGAACTTATCAACGAATATCAAAAATGATAAAACCCTGCCACAAAACTTCTCCTGTTGGAATTTGCGCTGCACGGCCTCGCGGAA
>JANPES010000151.1:0-4732 GCA_031423035.1 Cyclobacteriaceae bacterium
AAAACTTATTCATAGCTGTTTCCCTGTGGCCATCTATGAGCCGTATGTGGAGCTCTGCGAAACCCTGGCCAAACTTTTTCCTCACGGCAAGTCGACCAAAGTCATGCTGACTAATTCTGGTGTTGAAGCAGTAGAGAATGCCGTTAAGATCGCACGTCAGGCAACTGGCAGGCAGGGTATCATTTGTTTCACCGGAGGATTTCACGGAAGGACGCTCTTGGGGATGACACTTACATCCAAGACTGGATACAAGATTGGTTGCGGCCCATTTGCACCCGAGGTGTATCGGCTTCCGTTTCCGGATTACTACAAAAGGGGCGATGGACTTTCGCTTGCAAAATTTGCGCAGCGAGAACTCCGTGCATTTGAGGAGGCGCTGCATACTCAAGTAGACGCTACTCAGGTTGCTGCGGTTGTTCTGGAATTGGTTCAAGGCGAAGGTGGATTCGTGGTAGCCCCCAAAGAATTTGTGCAAGGACTCTACCGTCTATGCAAAAAGCATGGCATCCTACTCATTATTGATGAAGTACAGACAGGTTTTGGACGAACCGGAACCTGGGCAGCCTACTCACATTACGATATTGTTCCGGACATTTCTATCTGGGCGAAATCCCTGGGCAGCGGTATGCCCATCGGCGCGGTAATTGGGCGGGCCGATGTCATGGACAAGACAACCAAAGGCACGCTTGGAGGAACTTACTTGGGAAATCCAGTAGCCTGTGCTGCTGCGTTAGCCACAATTGGGTACATGAAAAAAATAAAGATCCTCGTGAAGGGAAAGAAGGTTGGTCGCACGGTGATGGGATTCTTCAGGAAACTTCAGAAAGAGTGCCCCGCGATCGGCGATGTCCGCGGGCTGGGTGCTATGGTGGCTTTTGAGCTGGTAAAGAACAGCGACCCTCATCAGCCCGATGCTGATCTTGCGAAGAAACTGATCACGGCTTGCGCGGAAAACGGACTGCTGATCATCACCGCGGGAACATCGGGGAATGTAATTCGGGCGTTAAGTCCATTGACCATCACCACCAGCCAGCTGCAACGGGGGTTGACCATTTTGAGAAAGCAACTTCTTCGCCTGACAAACCAAACCACACGATGAGAAATTTATTGATCGTTTTTACTGCATTGATTATTGCATCTGCTGCCAGCGCCCAGAAGCCAAAACCCCGCGCCCGTGATCTCGGCATTCCTTTCGATGGCACGCCCGGGACAAACAATGCGATCACCGATGTGAAAGGGGTTGAAGTGGGATTCAAGACGTTGATTTCAGGGAACGGCAAACTGGTGACCGGCAAAGGTCCGGTGCGTACCGGGGTTACAGCTATTTTTCCGAAAGGCAAAGGATCCATGGATCGTGTCTTCGCGGCCTGGCACACCCTCAACGGCAACGGAGAGATGACAGGCACAACCTGGCTAAAGGAATCCGGTGGATTAGGTTCTCCAATACTGATCACGAATACGCACAGCGTTGGCGTCGTTCGTGATGCGGCGATCGAGTGGTACACGAAGAACATGAATAAGAACGCCGACTATGGCGACATCAGCCTTCCGGTGGTAGCAGAAACCTGGGATGGATTTCTCAATGATATTTATGGGTTCCATGTGACAAAGCAAGATGCCTTTGATGCCATGGAATCGGCCACATCCGGACCCTTGAGTGAAGGAAACATAGGCGGAGGGACTGGGATGATCGCTCACGGTTTTAAAGGCGGAACAGGTACTTCTTCGCGAAAACTGGATGAAGGCCAAGGTGGTTACACCGTTGGTGTGCTGGTACAGGCAAACTATGGTCGTCGCGACCTGCTTCACATTGCCGGTGTTCCGGTCGGAAAGGAAATCAATGATCTCCGGCCACAACCGGGCAAAGCAGACAGCGGAGATGGATCCATCATCGTGGTGGTTGCCACAGATGCGCCCTTGCTTCCGCATCAGCTGGAACGTGTGGCTAAGCGAGTTTCGCTGGGTGTTGGTGTGATGGGCGGCCGCGGAGAAAATTCATCCGGAGACATATTCATTGCTTTCTCAACAGCCAACCCGGAAGTTTCCAGGAATACCGGAATGGCCCATCTGGAGATGCTGCCGAACGACCTGATCAATCCGATTTTTGCAGCCACTGTTTCAGCCACGGAAGAAGCCATCGTCAATGCAATGGTCGCTGCCGAGACGATGGAGGGAGTGAATGGGAACAAGGTCTATGCGATTCCGCATGATCGGCTGGTAGCAGCGATGAAGAAGTATGGGAGGATGAGGTAAGTGCTTCGCAAATTGGACTGTAGCGACTTTTACATTTTACATTTTGTCTTTTGGGCAACTTTTTTCAGGACGACTCATAACCGCAAAATGCCTGCCCGCCGTAGCGCCTCGCGCAAGAGGGTAAAACACTAAATGTAAAATGTAAAAGACTTGGCTCACTAGTATCTCAGAATCTCATTCAACGTCTTCATGAATTGAGTTAATTCGGCAGCCTCGACCGCCCCCAACCTCCGAGTAAGTCTGTCCTTGGAGATCGATCGAATATGGAATACCAGCATTTCCGATTCACTCTTTAATCCATTCATTTTCGTTGGACTCAACACGGGGTTACCCTTGTAGTGTTTGACTTTGGTGGTCAACGGTACCGCAAGGACAATGTTCAGGTGCTGATTCAGGAGATTGCCGCTAACGATAACAACGGGCCTCAATCCTGCCTGTTCACTTCCCTTCGAAGGATTCAGATTGGCATACCAGATCTCGCCTTGCTTCATTGACGGAGTTGATTCAAGTACTCTTCCATTCCTTCCTCAGCAAGGGCTTGAATATCCCTGTCTTCGGCAGCAGCGCGGTAGGATTTTATATACTCAGCCTTTTCGAGGTGCTCGAGATAGAGGGTCAGGGCGGCTTCGATGAGTTTGTTCTTGGGAAGGGATAATGCCTTGGCTTTCTGAGCGAGCTGGCTTAGGAGTTTGTCAGGGAGGGTGCTGGTAAATGTGGCCATCATTCAATCTATATGCCCCAAAGTATGAAATATATGCATGAAATATACGTATAAAATGGCAATAAATATTTAACAATGTTGTCCGATTAATAAAGCGGGAAATAACGAATCCAAGTTCCGGAGGAACGATTGAATATGGTAACAACGGACTTCAGTCCGTTGAAAAAAGTAAAACTCAAATAGAGTTCCGTTAGGAACGAGACATCTTTAAGGGTTAGATAGCAAAAACAGACGTGCCGAGCCTACAGCTCTATGCATCTTCCGGGTATGGTAAAGGATGGACTGAAGTCCATCCTTAGAAAATTAGATCGAGCCTATGGCTCTGCTAAAACCTTGCAACTACGAATTACTATCTTTGACAATGCCTTCCATCATCCCCGGATATGCCTACGACATCTTCATCAGCTACCGTCAGAAAGACAACAAGTACGACGGCTGGATAACGGAGTTTGTCGCCAACCTTAAGAAAGAGCTTGAGGCTACTTTCAAGGAAGACATCTCCATTTACTTTGATGAGAACCCACATGATGGGCTGCTGGAAACACACGATGTTGACGATTCGCTCAAGGAGAAACTGAAGTGCCTCATCTTCATCCCCATTATTTCCCAGACGTATTGTGATCCGAAGAGTTTTGCCTGGAATGACGAGTTCCGTGCTTTTTTGAAAATTGCAGCAGCAGATGCCTATGGATTGAAGATCCGTATTCCCAACGGCAACACCGCAAGCAGAGTATTGCCAATACGCATACATGAACTTGACTCAACAGACAAGAAACTGCTGGAGACCGAACTTTTGGGACCGCTCCGCGCTATTGACTTTACTTTTCAATCCGCAGGCGTAAACCGGCCACTGCGGCCAAAAGACGATGAGTCCTCGAAAGGGCAAACGCAAAACGCCTACCGTGATCAAATCAATAAGACGGCCAATGCCATCAAGGAGATCATTGCCGGCCTACAGGGAGCAGGAGTAAGTCCATCTCCCTTGGAAAGCGTAGAGGCCAATAAGGAATCTAATCCCGCGGAGGTTCAACGTTCAAGAGCAAAAACAAAACGGAACTTCAAAATTCCTGCCGTCAATCCACTCCTGGGTTTCAAACTACTATCGATCGCGGCGACTCTCGCTTTCCTGGCGTTGGCGTTTTTTCACTTTACCGAGCCGACAACTGATCTCCAGACCTATCGGTCAATAATTCCTGCGCCGCCGAAAAAAAATTACACCACATCGTTTGGCGGACACCTGGCCTTGTCCCCTGACGGCCATCTCATGGCATTCGTTGCCAACGACTCAGCCGGGAAAACGCTTTTGTGGGTGCAACAGCTCAACGCCCTTTCGGGTCAGGCCCTCAACGGCACCGAAGGAGCTACCTTTCCCTTTTGGTCTCCGGATAGCCGGTTCATAGGATTTTTTGCAGGCGATAAGCTCAAGAAAATTGAAGCCAAGGGAGGACCGTCCCAGGTCATTTGCGATGTTACCAATGGGCGCGGGGGAACCTGGAACGAAAGCGGAATAATCACTTTCTGCCCAAATAGTGCCCTTTCTCAACTTTTTACCGTCGCAGCGGCGGGCGGACAGCCTGTTGCCTTAACCAGGCTGGATACAAGCCGTAATCAGTTTAGCCATCGGTGGCCATACTTCCTGCCGGGCGGCAAGCACTTCCTATATTCAGGGCTTACTGCCGTTGGCGGCGTTGGTAAAGAAGATGCTGTTTTCGTGGCTTCACTGGATACAAGTTTCACACCGCGGCTTGTTATCAAATC
>JANPES010000152.1:0-8081 GCA_031423035.1 Cyclobacteriaceae bacterium
GTTTACTCCTGATTTCAAATAATTTCAAAATAGCGTTTGTACTCCCAATCCGTCACCGACTTCAAATGTTGTCTCCACTCCCATTCCCGGGTGCGCACAAAATGATCAACAAACTCTTTTCCCAATATCTCTTTGGCTGCCGGGGAGGTTTTCATGTTCTCGGTGGCTTTTTCTAAGGTCCGGGGAAGGGTTCCGTGCGAAAAATCAACGTAACCGTTTCCCACCGTAGCCGGCTGCTTAAGTTTCATCTTCTTGCGGATGCCATAAAGCCCTGCTCCCAGTGCCGCTGCCATGGCGAGATACGGATTGGCATCCGAACCGATGACGCGCGTTTCTAATCGACAGGAACTACTGCTGCCCGTGAGGGCCCGAATCGCGACTGTACGGTTGTCGATGCCCCAGGTAAGTGTTGTTGGCGCCCAGGCTCCTTCAACCAATCGCTTATAGCTGTTGATCGTCGGAGCAAACATTGGCAGCAAATAGGGCAAGCAATAGAGCTGACCGGCCAAGTAGTGGCGCATCAGTTCACTCATTTTCAATTTATTGGCCGCATCGAAGAACAGGTTTTTCGTTCCCTTCTTGTCCATGAGGCTTTGGTGTACGTGGCCCCCGCAGCCGGGCAAGTCTTCGCTGATCTTTGCCATGAAGGTGGCCATCAACCCATGACGATAGGCAATCTCTTTCACCGCAGTCTTGAAGAGCACTGCACGATCGCCTGATTCCACGCCGGCAGCATGATGGATAGCAGCTTCCAAAACACCCGGGCCGGTTTCGGTGTGGAGGCCTTCGATCGGAATACCAAACCGCGTGAGCAATTCAAAGAGATCTTTAACAAAAGGATGACCCAGGCTGGTGCGCAGCATCGAGTAGCCAAACATTCCAGGTGTCAATGGTTCAAGGTTCTTGTAGTTCTTCTCCCGCACTGACTTGGGTGTTTCCGAAAAGTTAAACCACTCAAACTCCTGGGCAAAGACAGGCTGGTATCCTGCATCGCGCGCTTCACCCACCACCCGCTTCAACAGCTGGCGCGGACAAATAGCAGATGGCTTGCCCAATTCATCGAGAAATTCGCCCAGGAAAAACGGTGTATCACCTTCCCACGGAATTTTCCGGAAAGTCGTTAAATCAATGCGCGTCTTTGCATCCGGATAGCCCGAGTGCCAACCGGTATAGGTGCCGTTGTCATAGACGACGTCATTGGCATCCCAGCCAAAGACCACATCACAAAAGGTAGTTTGGCCTTCCGCAATAGCGAGGAACTTGGCCGTAGAAATGTATTTTCCACGCAGGATGCCGTCGATGTCAGCGTAGGCAACCTTTACCCTTCCGGATGGATGATTTTTTACGTAGTCAAGTATCGCTTTGGTAGTCATATGCCGACGGTCGATTTACGAACTTTAAATATACCAAAGCACACGGCGATAATCAGCACAAACAGGAGGCTTACCCTCAAATTATACATCGTCACGGCAACCAAGGCTACTCCGGCAATGGTCAAGGCTGTAACAGGAAAGTACGGATAGAACGGTGTACGGAATGGACGTGGAAGCTCAGGGTCATTCTTCCGCAGTGCGATGACTGAAATCATCGAGATGCAATAGAGCGAGAGCGCGCCAAATACAGCAAGTGTGATAATATCGCCGGTCCTCCCGGTAAACAGGGCGATGAGACCGATTCCCATATTAATAAGCAAGGCATTGGCAGGAGTCTGAAACCTGGGATGAATCTTACCCATCCATGCGTTCGGGAAGATCACTTTTCCGAATTCAAAACTGGATCTCCCCGCCGCAAGCATGAGTCCGTGGAAGGAAGCGACCAGGCCGAAGAGTCCAACGACAATGAGAAGTGTATACGACCATCCTTCGGATCCCTGAATGATTTGCAGGGCCATCGGTAACGGCGCATCAGATGTTGTCCCGTCACTCTTTACAACGACGGCCTCCCATCCACCGGCGCCGACAGATCCGACAAAGGTGAGTATGCACAGTGCAATCAAGGTGAACAAGGCAGCAAGAAATCCGCGCGACATGGTGTGCCTCGGGTCCACTGCTTCCTCGGCCAGGTTGCCAATGCCCTCGATGCCCAGAAAGAACCAGATGGCAAATGGGATTGCCGCGAAAATGCCTGCTACTCCATATGGTAGCGGGTTCAATGAAAGATTTGCAATAGAAACATGTGGCAGCGACGTCCACGCAAAGACAAGTAGACCGCCCACCGCTATGGCTGTTACCGCAAGTTCGACGAGTGCAGCTGCTTTTACGCCGTAGATATTCAGTGCGGTAAAAATAAGATATGCGCAAACTGAAAAGACGATTGCATCGATAGCGGGAAAGAATAGATTCATGTACGAACCGATGGCAAGCGCAATCGCAGGTGGGGCAAAGATGAACTCAATGTTCTGGGCCATCCCGGCAAGGAATCCCATGTTCTTACCGAGTGCCTTGTCTGCGTAATCGAAGGCTCCTCCTGCTTTGGGTATGGCGCAGGCCAGCTCAGCGTAGCTATATGTGAAGGTGATGTACAGGATGATGACGAAAAATGTAGCGATGGCCAGACCAAACGTGCCTCCTGCCTGAAGTCCCAAGTTCCATCCGAAATAGTTTCCAGAGATCACATAGCCGACGCCGAGCCCCCATACCATTGTTGGAGTCAGAATGCGTCGTAAGGAGGAGGATTCGCCAGCCACAAGGTATCAGGGTTAGCGAAAGCTACGAATGATATTGAATAGACCGGGATTTATGGAATTCCTTTTTCATTGGGTGGCAAAGGAAATGGCAGTTCCCTTATGAAGACGCTATTTTTTGTTTTTGGAACCAAAGCGATAGCCGACTTGCAACGAATACCGATACCCTCCGCTCCACTTGGACGTTCGGCCGTTAGCCGTGAGCTCTTCACCGCTCAGAAAATCGCCCAGGAAAGGAAACTTGTCAATGATCCTGTTGAGGACCTCCTGTTCCTCGGAAGGTGTGAAATCGCCATTTAACTTCAGGTCCATAAAATAGTTGGTGATAGAAGGACCAAAGAAAATCATATCGATGGCCCACCGGTTATTCAAGATGAACTGATAGCCGATTTGAAAGCCAATATTTGTAAACGTAATTCCGGAATGCAGCGTGGCCTGGTTGTTTGTCGCCGGGTCAGTAGAACTTAGCAGGCGCTCATTTTTAAACAAATACACACTGGCATATGGACCGATATACACTCCGTGCGGACCTTCATACCGGTTCTCCTTCGCAAGGTAAAAGCGATATTCTGCCCCAACGGTAAATCCCGATGCGGACATGTCCCGCTTCAATTCGATCCGCCCACCGTTCGGAAACACATTTGGAAACTGGATGTATCCGGCCATCATGCCAAACGATTGGTTCTTCTTCACCATGCGTTCATAGGAAACAACGTATGCGGAATTATACAAGAATCGACTTGTAAGGTTGAGCTTAACAATATTCTTGCGATACGCCATCGTATCCGGCACTTGGGTCCAACCGGTACCAGCAGGAACCAGTGACAGAAAGTATAGTAAAATGAAGGACATTCGCATGGCAGCCAAACAAATTTAATGCGGTGCTAAGCTAATAAAACGAGCAAAATCGACACTGATAAAACACAGGATTTGGTGGTTATAAAGTCCTCACAAAATCAATGACCACATCTCCACCCACGGGGAACCCGTTGCAGATCAACACCCTGCCATTTTCTACTTCCCGATCGGTGAGCACTTCATTGTAGCGCATCCAAACTTTTCCCATGGTACACGAGGCCACACAACTTCCACAACGACCAGCTTCGCAGCTGTAGGGCAGTTCAATGCCTTTCTTTCTGGCTGCGGCCAGAATAGAATCAGGATATTTAACGGTAAGCTCATGCACCATGCCGCCAATCAAAATCTTCACCCGATGTGGCGCTACATCTGGCGGCCGCTCCGGGCTCCGGGGGATATCAGGCGTAAACACTTCGCGCTTTATGTTTTCTTGGGGTATCCCCTCCGACAGCAAGACAATGGCTGCCATGCGCATGTATTCAAACGGTCCGCAAAGATATACCAGTGTTCTGCCGGGGCTGCCTTTCAGATTAACTCGAAGCAATCTTTCAAGAACCAGTTTGTTCAATCGCGCCTTCCACAGATCCTGATGGTTGCTATACAGCCATTCGATTTTCAGACGATCACTATTTGCTGAGGCGAGACCTTCCAAGGGCTTGCGGAACATGGCTTTCTCAGGCGAGGAATTGCTGTAAACCAATACAGCGGGCAAACGGAAACTGTCTTTCACCAAGCTTTTGATGAGTGAATACACGGGTGTGATGCCACTCCCGGCTGCAAGGAAGAACACCTGGTCATAGGATGTCCGGTCAGGCGGCAACGTAAAAAAACCAGAGGCCCCGCCTGCGATCGTTAGTAAATCACCGGGCTCGGCCTGTTCCAGTAGTGGCCGGGAGAAAAGCCCATTGGAAATTCGCTTGACGGTGATTGAGGGCGATTCGCCGGGGGCTGAGGAAAGTGAATAGCTTCTTCGGGACAGTCCCGACAGCGAGGGAAAGACGAATGTTAGAAATTGTCCGGCCAAGTAAGGCAAGTTTCCGGTCACCGGTTCAAGTACAAATGTCTTGGCAGCAGCAGTTTCCTCGATGATCTGAGAAATCCGAAGATTCCGAAAGAGGCCGTTTGTGGGGACCGGAGGAAAGGGAAGCATGCTCAAAAATACAAATAGCCGGGAACACCGGCTATTTGTATCACGATCGAGGATGTGATCTAGTCGATTTCTTCGCCTAAAGACTTCAGCCTCTTCTTCACGCGCGCCATTTTTGGCTGATCGTCAAGATCTCCGTAAACATTCAGCAAGGAATACAATACAGTAACGTCATCTGGTGAAAGTTTTTCGCATGCTTCGATATACGGGATGTAGATTTTTAGCGATTCCACATATTTTACGTCCATAGCCTTCAATTTTTCCATTTCGGCTTTTGAATTCCCCATCTTACCCATTTCGTCCTTGTATTTTTTGGCATCCGCCCAATAGAGGTTGGCCAATTCAGCAGCAGCATCAAAATATTTCGGGTCAATCTCCAATGCCTTTCTAAATGCTTCTTTAGCTTTCTCGGGGTCGCCTAATTCACGGTTCAATTGTCCGTACAGGTAGTAGTTATCCTTGTTGGTTGGATCTAATTTCATCTCACTCTCCACCAATTGCTTCGCCAAATCGTACTTCTTTTCTCCCAGGTAAATGTTAAGCTCAATCGCACGGAAGTCCCTGTATTTTGGAAACTTAGCTTTCGCCTCCTCAAGTACCTTTAATGCTGAGGCGTTATCCTTCTTCTTCTCAACATAGATATTGGCAATCAGCGTATAAACCTCCGGAAGATTTCCCCCTGCCTTCTGGTATTTGTCCAGCATGGCAAGTCCCTTGTCCACTTCACCGGCAGTGGGCGCAAATACTCCGCCAGCATACAACAGAATAGAGGTGTCGTTGGGAATGAAGTACAAGGTTTTTTCAGCGTAGTCCAAAACCTCTTTTGGATCCTTCTTCTCGTTGTATCCGGTGATCGCCTTGTTGTAGTAATTTATGCCAAGGGTTGCCTTCATATTGTCGTTCAACAAAGGCAAGCCGCTCGCGTCAGTGAAGAAATAAAGTGATTTGCTATCCAACTCCGCGGATTTGTCAAATGCCTCCGAACCAACCTTAAAGGGATTAGGGTCAAGGGATTTGAATTGCTCCTTCTTTGTGGTGTCAATGGCAAAATAGACCAAGCCCTTCAAGAACCATGCCTTTGCCGCGTTCTTGGTGGGCTGTCCTTTCTTGTCCACCATAAATTCCTGATTGCCGACAGTCGCATCGATAATCGTCTTCGCTTCATCAATCTTGCCTTCCTTGAGGGCCTTCTCGGCTTTGGGTATACTCGGCTTCACTTGCGCAAATACCAGGCATGGAAGTACGGCAAGCAATGTGACTAGGGTCTTTTTCATTTTGGGTCTATTTTATACTCAGGTTTGGTTTAGGTACTTAGGCAGGTTACTGGTTACCGGTTACTGTTTTACTCTTTTCTCTCACTTTTCACTATCTACTATTCACTCTTCACTTCCCCCTCCACTTCTTCAATCTTCTGAATCTTCTCTACAGACGAAATCGCATCATCTTCATTCAGACGGATAACGCGTACCCCCTGAGTAGCTCGGCCCATCACACGCAGTTCTTCCACACGAATGCGGATGCTGATTCCAGACCGGTTAATAATCATAAGCTCATCGGTATCCCTTACTTCCTTAATTGCAACAAGGGTGCCAGTTTTTTCTGTGATGTTGATGGTTTTTACACCTTTCCCGCCGCGCCGTGTGATCCGATAGTCATCAATTGACGAACGTTTTCCGTAGCCACGTTCGGAAACTACCAACAGGTTGGCTTCCGGATGGGTGATGCAAACCATGCCGACAACCCTGTCCTTCGTTCCTTCCAGCGTTATCCCACGAACGCCTGCCGCTGTCCGCCCCATGGGCCGCACATCTGACTCATTAAAATGAACCACCTTACCGCTGCTTTTGGCAATGACGATGTGATTCTTTCCGTTTGTGAGCGCCACTTCAAGAAGCCGGTCACCCTCATGTACAGTAATCGCAGTAATACCATTGGCCCGGGGTCGTGAATACGCTTCCAGCGATGTCTTCTTAATGACTCCCTGCTCGGTACACAGAATGACAAAATTCTCGTTGATATAAGCCTCGTCTTCAATACTTTTTACGTTGAGAACCGCACGCACGGAATCCGTACTTTCGATGTTCAACAAATTCTGGATGGCCCGGCCCTTCGAAGCCTTGGTCCCTTCAGGTATCTCGTATACTTTCTTCCAGAATACCTTTCCGAGTGCAGTAAAGATCAATAGGTAATTGTGCGCGTGAGCGATGAAAAGATGCTCGGTAAAGTCATCCTGTTTGGTTGATACACCCTTGGAACCAATACCGCCCCGCCCCTGTGTTCGGTATTCCGACAAGGAGGTCCGCTTGACATAACCCTGATTGGAAATGGTGATCACCATCTCTTCATTGGGAATCATGTCTTCAACCGTGATGTCTTCATCACTGGCCACTACTTGTGTGCGTCGGGCATCGCCATACCGCTCCTTCATCTCTTGTAACTCGGCTTTGATGATATCCATTCGAACCGTCTCATTGGAAAGAATTTCCTTCAACTGGTCGATCAGTGCCATAACTTCCTTGTACTCATTCTGAATTTTCTCGCGCTCCAGCCCGGTAAGGCGCTGCAACCGCATCTCCAGAATCGCCTTCGCCTGAATCTCCGACAGTTGGAAGGTATTCATCAAGCCGATCTTGGCGATATCAGGATCCTTCGAATTGCGGATAAGGGCAATGACTTCATCCAGGTGATCAAGCGCAATAAGGTACCCCTCCAGGATGTGGGCGCGCTTCTCTGCCTCTGCCAATTCAAACTTCGTGCGCCGTACCACTACTTCATGGCGGTGCTCTACGAAATGAACTATCTGATCCTTCAGGTTGAGTGTCTGAGGCCGTCCTTTTACAAGTGCTACGTTATTAACACCAAATGAGGACTGTAGCTGCGTATACTTAAATAGATTGTTTAATACGATATTTGGTATTGCATCACGTTTCAAGTCATAGACAACACGGTATCCGTCACGGTCACTCTCGTCACGAATATCTGAGATGCCTTCAATTTTCTTATCATTGATCAATGCTGCCGTCTTTTCGATCATTTGGGCCTTATTCACCTGGTAGGGAACCTCGGTGACAATGATCTGATCTTTTCCGTGTGAATTTGTGACTATCTCGGCTTTGGCCCGAACCACAATCCGGCCTCGGCCGGTCAGGTAGGATTCTTGTACCCCGGAAAGCCCGTAGATGATGCCGCCCGTTGGGAAATCCGGAGCGGTAACAAATTTCATTAGCTCCTGAATAGTGATCTCCCGGTTGCCAATGTAGGCTACAATGCCGTCAACCACTTCTGTCAGATTGTGAGGGGCCATGTTGGTTGCCATGCCCACGGCAATCCCCGATGACCCGTTGTTCAGAAGATTGGGAATCTTGGATGGTAGTACGGTGGGCTCCGTCAGGG
>JANPES010000153.1:0-2710 GCA_031423035.1 Cyclobacteriaceae bacterium
TGATGCAAATTGATGATGAGAACAGGATTGCCCGTACAAAGGAAGAAGTGAAAATGCTGATGCTGAAGATTTCCCAGAGACTTCCTGGTCTGAAATTCAAGGCTCCACGGCGTGTTGTGGAAAATACGGCCTTCTTTAGTGACTTCGCAAGTATCGAATCGGAATGGGACAAAGTCCGAAAGGAACTTAAGGGACTGCTTGAGCAATTTCCCCAACACGCTATGAAGCGACTGATTTATAAACACCCGGCAGCTGGTTATCTTAATATCCGCCACGCCCTGATCTTCTTCAGGGAACATCTGCACCACCATTTGCCTCAACTGAAAAAACTGCTTAACTAACCGGTCAACCCCAAACCAAGATCACATGGTACGAGTCACATTTTTCTTGATTGCATTTTCTGTATCGATAACGGTTGTCGCACAAACAGCTTCTGAAATCTATCTGTTTGACATCAGTGCAAAAAAAGACAAGATCACAATTTCTAATCCGATGAATGTCACCAATCACAAAGGGTATGACAATCAACCTTCGTTTCATCCTCGAAAGCCTTCATTATACTACTCCTCATTCAATGAAGATGGCCGCGCAGACATATTAACCTATGATTACAAGGCAAACAAATCTGCTGCCGTTACACAAACCCCCGAAAGGGAATACTCTCCCACCGTAACCCCTGATGGTGAGAATCTGTCCTGTATCATTCAACGCGACAACAATGCACAAGACCTCGGAAAATACCCAATTCACGGAGGCCCGGCATCTGTCATTCTTGATCACCTGATCGTGGGATACCATGTCTGGGCAGATAACAGCCATCTGGCGCTGTTTATCTTGGGTACGCCCCAAACATTACACTACCTGCGACTACCCACCAAGAAGGATACCATTCTCGCACAGGATATTGGAAGGTCTCTTCACAGAATTCCCGGTCAAGCTGCAATTAGCTTTGTGCAAAAAACATCTGGAACGGATTGGATGATCAAACGTCTGGACACCCAATCTATGGTTATCTCTTCGGTGGCATCCACACTCCCAGGTCGGGATGATCTTTGCTGGTTGCCCGACGGAAGGATTCTCATGAGCGATGGCAATCAACTGTTCTTTCTAACGCCAGGAAAAGGTCAGGCGTGGACGAAAGTCAACGTTGTTGGAGGCCATCCATTCAAAGGAATTACGCGATTGGCGATAAGTGGTGATGGGAAAAAACTCGCAATAGTTGCCGATGAAGAATGACGGGTCAAGGCTTAAGCTCGCAGAAGGACCCTCCTGCTATAAACAATTTTTTCAAATCAGTATTCAGCGTGGCGCTCTTAACGGCGGGGTCATTCTTCAGCATCTCCACTGTGGGTTCATTCTTTAGCACAAGAATGCTCCCCACTTCTTCATCCAACATTCCCTCTGCAATTACGGATCCTTCGGAAGCCCAGTGAGCGATGTATTCCTGATGCAATTCCAGGGCTTTCTCCATCATGGCCATTGAGGATAGTGCGGCCTGCACCGAGTAGCGAACAAACCAGTAGTTGGTCATTTCGTACGACTCTCCTACGGCACAAACCGATCCTATCCTTGGAGTGTACTTGAAAACTTCGACGTCCCATCTTTTTGCCTGCACACCGGGGTCGGTGGATAGCCAGTCATTTACTTCATCTTTAGAAATGGATTTGAAAATAAAGATTCCGCCTCCGCCCTCAAACGGACCGGCAGCCAATAATTTCCCCTCTTTGGCCAACCGGTTTATATTGGCCATGTGTCCATCCATAATCTTCTTTACTTGTTCTTCTGGCAACTCTTCCTTGTCTACTTTCTTGTTGAGAAAAACCCAGATCAGCTCCTGACCAAAGGCTCCACCATAAAAGAAGATGGCCAAAAACAGCGTTATTGCTTTCATGATCTCACTTGATTTGCTTTAACACGAATCTAAATAGAATTAGTTTCGCAAGATCATTGAGACGCTTTCGCTATTCAGACCCTTGCAGAAAAAGCTCGTCTTGTTGCTTGACGGCCTGGAACCTGCCGATTGGAGCAGGAAAATCGTTGCCGGCAACTGGACTGTGAAAGATGTTACTGCGCATCCTGGCCATCCCTGTACTCCAGATGATTTCAGCAATTGCTTAACCGAGCAGTGTCTCAACCAATCGGTTGAAATCCTTCACGTCGTTGTAAACGTGCGGAGAAACTCGCATGGAATCACCACGGAACGAGACTGAAATTTTCCGCCTCTTTACTAATGCTTTGATCTTTTCCATTGCGACCCCTTTCGGAAATCGGATACCGAAAAGGTGTTTCGCTCTGAAAGCATCCTCCTCAATCCAGAATCCCTGATTCAGCAGTCGCTGAATTCCTTTTTGCGTGATCGCGTGGCAATGGGCTTGGACGTTTTTAGGCCCCCACGCATTGACTTGCCGCAAGGCCTCCAGCATCATCGGCACAAGGATAAAATTGCTGTGCTCCCCCACTTCATAACGCAAAGCACCGGGCTGATATCGATTCTGATAGTTGACAAGGCCCGTAAAGTCTTCGCTTCCCAAACGGTTAATCCAGTTCTCCTCAATGGGCTTTCCTTCATCAAAGGAAGCTCCATAATATGCAAGTCCAATGGAATATGGTCCCATTAACCATTTGTAGCCTGCGCAGACAAGGGCATCGGGTTTGATTACGCTTACATCAAAGGGCAACGCCCCTACCGATTGTGTTCCGTCAACAATCA
>JANPES010000154.1:0-2353 GCA_031423035.1 Cyclobacteriaceae bacterium
CTACCGGAGTTGGTAAAACAGAAATTGCCCGCCGGTTTGCTCGTTTGGCTGATGCGCCATTTGTAAAAGTGGAAGCTTCAAAGTTTACGGAAGTTGGCTATGTCGGACGCGACGTCGAAAGTATGGTTCGTGACTTGGCGGAGCAGGCGGTGACGATGGTGAAGACGCGAAAGAAGGAAGAAGTAAAAGAGAAGGCGGCACAGATCGTTGAGGAAACAATTCTCGACGCATTAATACCTCCTATGCGCTCAAACGGCACCCGCCCGGCAGATTTCGGGAACAGTGAGTTGGGTGAGGGTGAGTTACCGTCTTCAGAAACAGAATTGAATGAGCGTACCCGAAATCACTTTCGGGATAAGATTCGTCGTGGCGAACTGGAGGACAGAAAAATAGAAATCAACGTCAAGCAGGGTAGTGGTGGAGGAAATGTGGGTATGATTGGCGCTGGCATGATCGACGAAGTCTCGATGATGAATCTTCAAGACATGATTAGCGGGATGATGCCCAAAAAGCCGAAGAAGCGGAAGGTAACGATCGGTGAGGCGCGGAAAATTTTATTGGAGGAGGAGGCTGCCAAGTTGATCGATATGGATGACGTGAAGGAAGAGGCGCTCCGCAAGGCTGAAGAAACTGGAATCATTTTTATCGATGAGATTGACAAGATTGTCTCGGGCCATCAAAAGGGGAGCGGTCCGGATGTGAGCCGGGAAGGCGTTCAGCGTGACCTCTTGCCCATCGTTGAAGGGAGTACAGTGAATACCAAATATGGCGTATTGAAGACGGATCACGTCCTCTTTATCGCTGCGGGAGCCTTTCATGTTTCCAAGCCATCAGACCTTATTCCTGAGTTGCAGGGTCGCTTTCCCATTCGCGTTGAATTGAATAGCCTGACGAAAGAGGACTTTGTCCGGATTCTGAAAGAGCCGAGGAATGCACTGACGCGACAATACGAGGCAATGTTTGAAGCCGAGGGTGTGCACATCCGGTTTACCGATGACGCCATTGAAGCAATTGCCCAAACCGCATTTGATGTCAATGCAGAGATGGAGAATATCGGTGCCCGGAGACTTCAGACGGTAATCAGCCGGCTACTCAATGAGCACCTGTTCGATGTCCCCGATAAGATACTTTCAGGAGCGACCATTGAAGTTACGAAGGGTATGGTGGATGAGCGGATGAAGGGATTGATCAAGAATAAGGACCTGAGCGAATATATTTTGTAATGAAGCTCAAAGTTACCTTCGGACTCCTGGGGTTACTTTTGACATCCATTCTTGCAACTGGACAAGATATTGACACATCGTACATCAAGTCCTACAAGGACAAGTTCTTCCTGTGGCCGGTTACAAAGCAGCGGCAATTGTCCTTTCGCATGCAGGATCCAGGCGGCGGAAAGTCCGCGGAGTTCAAACCCAACAACTCGAGCAGCCTTGGGCTTGGCGTTTACCTTTTCGACCTGGGTTTAGAAATCGTCTTCCCGTTGCCGCTCCAGCAGGAAAGAGAAGATACCTATGGCAAGACACGCGCCTCCGACCTGCAACTCAACATCATAAGTCGGCGTTGGGGGGCGGATGTGGTCTACCAGCGCTACAAGGGTTTCTATCTTTCTAATCCTGATATACCCGTTCCGCCTGGTGCTGCATATCCGCAGCGTCCGGATATTGTCACCGAAAACCTTGGCGTAAATGGCTTCTATGTTTTTAACGCCCATCGCTTCTCACTTCGATCTGCCTTCACTTTCGCCGACCGTCAATTGCGGAGCAGTGGCGGATTCCTGGTAGCGGGTTCGTTCAATTTGTTTGAGATTGACGGCGACTCTGCGATCCTCAATCCCGGTTATACCGCCTTGCTGGGGCAGACCACGCAGTTTACATCATTGGATCTTCGCACCTACAGCCTTGTGCCAGGTTATGCACACAATTTTGTTATCAAGAAGAACTTCTTTGTCAGTCTATTGTTGGCGCTTGGGCCGGCATTGCAAGACTTTCGTTACACAGATGTTTCTGGTGTTCAGCATGCCAATACGCGGGTTAACAGTTTTGTTGATAGTCGCATTGCTTTTGGTTATAGCAATGATCGCTTCTTTACCGGCATCACCGTCTCCAGTCAGTTGCGGAATCTGGTGTTTGAGGAGATTCGGTTTACCAGTGCAAGCTCTACGGCCCGAATTCTTTTTGGATGGCGGTTTAAGGAAAGCGGATTTTTGAAGAAAAGTGTCTGGGATCTCTTGCCGCCGTGGGGGAAGAAGGGGGGTGACCGGTGATCGGTGGTCGGTAAGAGGTGATCGGTAAGAGAGGTAAGAGGTGGTCGGTAAGAGAGGTAAGAGGTAAGTAGTATCCAGTAACCAGTGAGG
>JANPES010000155.1:0-5176 GCA_031423035.1 Cyclobacteriaceae bacterium
TCCTGCTGCTGTTTTTTTGTTAGCCTTCCCGACTTAAGATCGGCTGCTATTTTTTCGATCATGTCGATAACCCTTCCATCTGGATTCTTGGCTACGTCTTCATAGCGCTTCCCATCAGGGATCGTTGTCCAATGCCATTCGATGGCATAGTTATATGTTGAATCAGACCTGATCTCATCCATCCAGGTACTGACCATAGCCAGTGACTCCTGGTCCAGTATTGCAGCGATCTTCTTCTTCGCCTTGGCGTTGAGGTATTGTTCGGCGATCAGGCCTGTAGCGCGGTGGCCGGTCACGCCCCAGCCGAGGCCCTCAATGGACATTAGGCAAGCAAAAGCAAAGAATATGAATTTCATTAGGTGAGCGTATTAGGCCGCAAATTAGCGTCACTGGCTGCAAGCTGCAAGCTTCAGGTCTGCCACTATGCTGAAAGCGTAAGTTTAGCGACCAAAGTTTGGTGCTTGCGGCTTGTAGCTTGTAGCTTTGTCCTCCCTTGGGCCAAGAACGGATTTTAGAACCAGGAGCAGCCTCAATCAGCGTACTACAATGAAACTCTCCGCCATCCGAATCGCCAACCAGCTCGATCTGAAGGCAATAAAAGCCTTCCAGGACCTAAAACCTCTGGCAGATTCATCATCAGAACTATTCTATGCAGTCGCCCCGGACAAGTACCAATACTACTTCAACTATGGCGTAGTCGTTTTCTCAGGACATACCGAGGAAGAAATGAAAAAGGCCATCAAGGCCATTCATCTCTTTCAGAAAAGCCCGGACAACTGGTTACGCGATGACAACGAAATCAGTGTACGGGACGGGTCTCCCCTTCAATTTGAGTTTAACCAGGTGATTGTCGACCACATCGACGACAAGGTGATCCGCATCGGAATGTTTAACCTCGCCCAGTCGGTAGCGCTGGACCATTACCACCACACTTCAGAAAATCTGCTTTCCGAAATCCGGGGCTTCACAAACCATCTTGAGACTACCGGAAAATTGAAGATAAACCGGCGCAACATGATGAAGTTCATCGGACGTGCACTAAATACACAGAACGATATCGCCGACAACATTTACATCTTTGACGCACCAGAACTGGTGTGGGACAATGAATATCTGGATGGGTTGAACAAGGGTTTGATGAAACATTATGACCTCCGTATTCGCTTCAGCGAAATTGAATACACCTTGCGGATCATTGAAGATAATCTGCGCGTTTTCCGTGAAATCTCAGCACAGCGCGTCAGCAATACACTCGAATGGATCATCATAATATTGATCCTGGTTGAGGTGTTTGATTTGTTGATTTCCAAACTTTTCTAGGTTATGTCGCAGCAAAAAGCACTCTTCCTCGATTTTGACATCAAGGCACAACCCGATGAAGTGACCTGCGGACCGACATGCCTTCATGCCCTCTATCAATACTATGACGATAAAATTTCTTTGCCCCAAGTGATAAGGGAAGTGAAACAACTGAAGAACGGTGGCACATTGGCCGTGATGATGGGGAGCCATGCCTTGAACCGCGGTTACCAGGCGTCCATCTACACGTATAATCTCAACGTAATGGATCCCACCTGGTTTAAACTCAGCTCCCGCAAGATTGCCGAAAATCTCCGGCGGCAGATGCGCTTCAAAATCAAGCGAAGGAAATTGCTTGTGGCCAGCAATGCCTACATCAACTTCCTGGAATCTGGCGGAAAACTATTGAGTGCAGAACTGGATGAGCACCTGATCAAGGGATACTTGAAGAAATCCGTCCCCATCCTGGCCGGGCTGAGCGCCACGTACCTCTATGGCACGCCACGCGAAATCCCCACCACCAACAAATACGATAGTATTAAGGGGGAACCCGTGGGGCATTTTGCGATTATCAACGGCTATGATATAAATTCGGGCATTGTATACCTCGCTGACCCAATGAATCCGAATCCGCTCAAGTCTCAATATTATAGTGTCACCTTCGACCGGCTGATCAACAGCATCATGTTGGGGATTGTAACGTACGATGCTAACTTATTGATAATCCAGCCCAAGTGATTTTCCTCCGGAGTCTGAGTGCGTTTCATCATCCATCGCCTGATCAGGTTGAACTTCCAATATGCCGAAGCTAATTGTCGTTGAAAAACCCAAGCACTGGAACCTCCGTCTGGATGATGTGGAAGTCATTACCCCTGCACAATACATTACGGATGAGGCTTTTCAGTCGGTGAAAAACCTGAAAATTCTAAACCTCTGCAAATCGTATCAGTACCAAAGCGAAGGCTATTACGTTTCACTTCTTGCCGAAGCACGAGGTCACAAAGTACTGCCGGAAGTCTCCACCATACAAGACCTCCGGTTCCCATCTATTCTCCGCGATGACTCTCTGGACTTTGATGCAGTCATTCAAACAACATTTAAACACGAGCCATACGACAAAGTAGAATTCAACATCTACTTTGGTTTTACCCAATCGGAACCCTTAAATAAACTTGCACTCCAGCTGTTTCAATTGGTACAGGCGCCTTTGGTCAGAGCCATCTTCTCCAAGAAAAACAAGTGGGTACTGCAAAGTATCCGGCCTGTGAGTTTAAATGAAATGCCGGAGACCGACCAGCCTATTCTGGAAAGGGCCCTGGAAAAATACTTGCTGCGCAAACGGGATTACCGGCCCGACAAGAAGAAATACGATCTCGCGATTCTGGTAAACCCAGAAGATCAAAATCCTCCATCAGACGACCGCGCGCTGAAACGATTCTACAAAGCATCGCTCGAAGCTGGCTTCAACACCGAGTTCATTACCAAGAACGACATAGACAAACTGATTCAGTACGACGCATTGTTCATCCGTGAAACAACCAATGTCAATCACCACACATTCCGTTTTGCCAAAAAAGCTGAGTCGCTGGGCTTGGCTGTCATTGACGATGCGGAGTCAATCTCCAAGTGCACAAACAAAGTCTATCTCCACGAACTACTCAACACCAATAAGATTCTCACGCCACGGTCTTACGTGTTGACGGCTGAGAACTGTGACTCGATGCCACAGAAAATGAACTTCCCGTTTATTCTGAAACAACCCGATGGGGCCTTCTCCAAAGGAGTCGTCAAGATCAACAACCTGGAGGAATTCAAAAAAGTCCGCGAAAGCATGTTTGAGAAATCTGACCTGATCATCGCCCAGGAATTTCTCCCTACTCCCTTTGATTGGCGCGTAGGCATTATCGACGGGCAGGTGCTTTTTGTGTGTAAGTATTTCATGGCGACAAAACACTGGCAGATCGTTAACTGGAGTGCGAAGAAGGAAGCCTCCCGCGATGGTGTGGTGGAGGCCATCATTGTAGATCAAGCACCTGCTGGGCTTCTGAAAACGGCGCTGAAAGCCACGGGTCTGATAGGCAAGAGTCTTTACGGCGTGGATATGAAAGAAGTGGATGGCAAATTCTACGTTATCGAAGTCAACGACAATCCGAACATTGACGCGGGAATTGAAGATAAAATTCTCAAAGATCGTTTATACGATCAAATCATGGAGGTCATTCTCAATAAAATCAAGTCTGCCAAATGACACAACCTGTACGTCTTCATCTCTTTCAAGCCTTTGGTGTAGAACTTGAATACATGATCGTTGATCGGGATACGCTGGATGTCCGCCCTATTGCCGATGAACTCCTGAAGGCCGAACTCGGTGAATACGGAAGTGATTTTGAAAATGGCCTGGTCACCTGGTCCAACGAGTTGGTATTGCATGTCATCGAGTTAAAGTCCACTAGGCCGGAAAGCAATTTCAATACCCTTTGCAGTGCGTTTTCAGATAACGTAACGCGCGTGAATGCTGTTCTGGAAAAATGGAACGCGATGCTGCTTCCCTCGGCCGCGCATCCCTGGATGAACCCGCAAGCTGAGACAAAACTATGGCCGCACGAAAGCAACGAGGTGTATTCCATTTACAATACGATCTTCGACTGCCGAGGTCATGGCTGGTCCAACCTCCAGAGCACCCACCTGAACTTGCCGTTCTACGACGACGAGGAGTTCGCCAAGCTCCATGCCGCCATCCGGGTGGTACTCCCCATCCTTCCCGCGCTGTGCGCCAGCTCTCCCATTCTGGACGGCAAACCGACAGGGTTCCTGGATACGCGTATGAACTATTACAAAACGAATCAACAGGCTATTCCATCAATAACCGGAAAGGTGATCCCGGAGGGCGTATTCTCAAAACGTCAGTACTTCAACACCGTCTACGAAAAAATCAAGGCCGACATCGCGCCTTACAACACAGACAACATCCTGGATCCCATCTGGGTAAATTCGCGTGGAGCGATTCCCCGGTTTGATCGCGGCTCTATTGAAATACGAATCATGGATATCCTGGAATGTCCACCTGCAGATCTGGCCGTACAGACCCTGGTGATTGAAACCATCCGCGCGCTGGCCAATGAAAAGTTTGCCAACCTGGAGGAACAAATGGTAAAGAAGACAGAAATTCTGGCAGGTATATTGGATGAGACTTCCAAATTTGGCCCTGATGCTGACTTGCTCTCGTCAGAATACCCGGCAACCTTCGGACTCGCCGGTCCTTGCACGGCAGGTGAACTGTGGCAGCACATTCATAAGACACTGCTGAATTCCAGCAACACCACGCTGGACAAATGGGGAGAGGAAATTGGCGTAGTTCTTCGGGAGGGACCGCTTGCAAAGCGGATGCTTAAATCCATGAATGGCGATTACTCGCGCGAATCAATTGCCAAGGTCTACAGTCGATTGGCGGACTGTCTGGCGCAGAACAAGCTGTTCCTCGATTAGTCTTCGAGTTTGGGAAGTTGAGTACTCCGACCCCACGCACACCCTTGCCCCTAAAATGAAAGCCCAAGCACTTTCCTCCGTGCTTCTTTGTGCTGCTCCCGTGTTCTCTGTGCAACTTGTATTTCTTTCCCCTTAGCGCAATCCCTCTTTCCTTCGTGACCACTATTTTTTCCTGAATTGATGCTTTGCCCGCAACGATCATCCTGTTTTCCGTAAGCTCCGAAACTAATCCACCCCGTAGTCTTTCAGTAGCTTTCCTCCATGAAGCGGTTGCAGCATTTCATCCGAACTTTCTTTGGATTCTCAAGAACGGAGACCAATGCTTTCCTGCTTTTCATTCCACTCATTGTAATCATCCTGTTTAGCGAGCCCGTCTATCGTCAGCTTACAG
>JANPES010000156.1:0-9639 GCA_031423035.1 Cyclobacteriaceae bacterium
TCCCCTCAACGCTGTTGAAGCGGGCTTGGCTATGCGGGACTTTATGGCCTCACGGAATGCGGAAAGAAAGCAAAGAGGGTTGGAAGGTTGGGAATTGAGGGTTGGGATTCATTCAGGACCCGTCGTGGCCGGCGTGGTGGGAAAGAAGAAGTATGCCTACGACATCTGGGGAGACACCGTCAATATTGCCAGTCGGATGGAGTCCAATGGAGAGCCGGGAAAAGTGAATATTTCCGCATCGACCCATGCGCAAATCAAAAGCCAGTTTGGATGCGTGCACCGCGGAAAAATTGCTGCCAAGAATATCGGAGAGATCGACATGTATTTTGTTGATCATGAAATCGAGACAGCAGTCCCGGTCATCAGTCTCGGGCGATAAAGGATTACTTCTTCAATTTTTCGAGGATTTCCAGAAGGTGCTTATGTTTCAATTCTTCCCGGTTGGCACGGGAGTATGCAGTATGATAGCGGTGTGATTCCAAAAATGTCTTCTGAATCAGGTTCCACTCCCGGTCAGTTTCGATAAGACCGGCAACTCTTAATTCTTCATTGAGTTTTCCGCCGGTTTCATAAAAGTCATCGCGCCCCAGATAATCCAGGTCGGCATCACAAAGAATTTGTTCCAGCAGGGTCTTTGGCGACTGTGGTATTCTGGTGGCCATGATCATTCCACAGATAACCTGAAGCTGGTTTTCGCTGAACCCAAAATTGGGAAGAAACTGCCGGGCAAGGTCACAACCTTTTTCTTCATGGTGTTTCTGGGAGATCGTCATGCCTGAATCATGAAATAGTGCTGCGATTCTCAGCATGTGAAGCTCCTCGGAGTTTATTTTTTCATGCGCAGCAATGTTCACTGTCGATTGTAAGACATCTTCGATGTGCCCGGTGTTGTGATAGTGAAGGGTTGCAGGAAGTTCTTTCCTGAGTTTTTCGATAATAAATTTCTCAGCGCCCATATAATCTGGTTCTTTGGCTGCCGGTTTTGCCTCCTGATTCCTGAGGGAATCCAAGAGCGGATCCACATTCAACCAAATCAGGTCGATGTCGTTGGTTGCTTTCGCTTTGGTGAGCCAGGCGTAAGCAGTTTGAACATCGCCCAGTGCGCAGTACACGTGGGCGATGTATAAGTTGACTCCTTTTTCGCTTTTGCTGCTTCTGATTTGGAGTTCATCCAAAAGCAACTGGGCTTTTTCTTTCTGGTGTAGCCCAATATAGGCTCCTGCCAGATAGGCGAGCATAGAGGGAGGGCGGAGAGATATTGCTTTTAATCCGGTCAGGATAATATCCGCAGCTTCCTGAAATGACCCCATGGTAATGCAAACTCGGGCCAGGTGGTCATTGAGGCGGATAACATAGGGATACAGTTGCAGGGCCTCCCGGAGAATTGCCTTCGCCTCATCGTACCGCTTCAGGAGATAGAGGGCGATGAACTGGTAGTTAAAACTGGAAACACTTGTGGGGTCAAGCGCTTTTGCTTTTTCAACGGCGTGGAGTGCCTCTTCCATGCGTCCCATCATGCTGAGTACGTAGCTGTACGTGTAGAGAACATCAGCGTTGTTGGGCCCGAGTTCGATGGCTTTTTGAAGTTTTTGTTCAGCAGCTTTGAAATTCTTGTTGATAAAGAACTCCACAAATGCTTGCGTCAGGTAGTCGTTGTCTGTAGCGCCACGCTTGATGGCTTCAGGCAGGTAGACATTGATTTTTGCAAGGCTTTCTTCCGGAGACAGATCTCCATTCCAGGACATAAGGGCTGAGTACGTGCTGGCGAGATAGGAATAGGCTTGCGCAAATTCAGTGTCTTGTTCCAAAGCGAGTTTGAAATACTTTTCTGCCGTCCGGTACCCTTCAAGATTCCACTGGTTGAAGGCGTGTCGGCCTTTTAAGAACAAATCAAACGCCTTTAAATTCTTGGTGGGAATTTCTTTCAGCTTTTCATTCTCTTTTGGAGCGAGCGACGTTTTCAGTTCAGTCGCAACAATTTCAGCAACATTGTTTTGAATGGTGAAGATATCATCGAGGCTCTCAACAAAGACTTTTCCCCATACCGGCTGGTCGCTTGACGCATCAATCAATTGCACATGTATCCTGACCTTGTTACCATGGGCTTGTGCACTGCCTTCCAGGATATATTTGACTCCAAGTTCTGTTGCAATTTCCGGTGCAGATTTGGTTGTTTTTCGATAGCGCATAACGGATGTCCGTGAAATCACGCGCAATTGCCGCAAGCTGGCGAGTTGAATCAGGATATTTTCCATTACGCCATCGGCAAAATATTCCTGCGTGGCATCCTGGGACAGATTGACAAAGGGAAGTACGGCAATCGAGTTTTCTCCAGACGGGAGAGAGCCCGCGTCCAGAAGCTTTTCAGACTCTGTCCTGGAAGATGCGTCGGGAGTCCGACCCGGGTATTTGATGGAGTAGATCAGTTCTTTGATGGCGTTGGCAACTTTATTTACCTGGTCACGATAATCGGTCTTATTGAAGTTCTTGTCAGGGTTGTCGGATATGTTCAATGGACGGTTAACGCCACTCGATTTGAAGATGAATTCAACCGAGCGGATAGCGCCGCCGATTTCATTTTCCAGCAGGATGCGGTCTTCTGTTTCCAGATCGTGAATCTTGACAGGGAGAATTCGGCTGGCTACATTTCCGCTGGCAAGCCGGAGATCTCGCCCCAGGGGATCACTTTTGGCCAGCCGGTTAAAGGTCAGAAACTCGTTTTGCCATGCAAAACTCTTGGGATCGCAATAAGTCTGGGAAACGATAGGTACAAAAATCAGGCACCTTAATTTGCCCTCCAGGCTCTTATCAACGTGATGTGTTTCAAGCAGCCCATCATCAGGGTTGGCATCAAAGTACACCGATAAGGAATCCTTGATAGTAGAGGCCAGCTCCTCCCGTAGATTCTTGGCAAATTCAGTCACCCAGCCCCGGGCATTATCGTTTTGCCGATAACTGATAAATAAGTCGTACTCGTATCCTTGGACTATGGAAGGCATGTTGATCGGGTAAGGACCCCGAACCGCAGAACGGGGATTGAAGGCCCAAATATAGGAAACGAAACTCTTTGATGTAGTCTAATTTGCCCGATCGCCATACTGTATGCACACCCTTTTTGCCATCAACTATCCCAATCCCCGTTTACCTCAATTGAAAACTATTTCCTACCTTCGTTTAACTATTTTTTTAAGCTTATGTTCAAACGAATCCCGCCTGTCTTCAGAAACTTCTATTCCGTGACGGCTATTGTGTTCCTGGTATGGATGACTTTCCTTGACTCCAATGACCTCATCAACCGCTTCCGCATGTCTGCCAAGCTAAGGTCTTTGGAGAATGAAAGCAGGTACTATAGCGAGAAGATCAAGGAAGTGGAGAAAGATAGGGCTGAGTTGATGGGAACAACCGAATTGCTTGAGAAATTTGCCCGTGAAAAATACCTTATGAAGCGGGAATCGGAAGATATCTATATCATTGACGAACAGAAGTAACGGATGAAGAGGGGTTCGCTTTTCTTGCTGTTCATGGCGATCTCGATTGCCGCCATTAGTCAGCGAATGGTTGACGAAAATTCAAAGTTGTCCGAGCGAATCTATTTTGGTGGTGGCCTGGGATTGAACGGCGGTACAGACAGTTATGGCAACCGGTATTTCTACGTAGGGCTATATCCGATCGTCGGATACATGGTCAACAATCAGTTTTCCGTCGGCACGGGAATCTCTTATCAATATTACAGCTACCCGGATTTTGATCAATCCTATAGCCAGTACGGCATTAGCCCATTTGCCCGGTATAGTTTTGGGCAAGTCTTCTTATACTCTGAGTACAGTTTATTGAATACGCCCACAACCAATAATGCTATCCGAAAAAATTATTCACGCCTTCTTCTGGGCGTCGGATTCACACAACCTTTGGGGCAGCGCAGTGCCCTTAATGTCATGGGGCTGTATGATGTGCTTTGGGTTCGGACGGACCTTGCCTTTGCTTCACCTTGGGTGTTACGTATATTTTTTACTTTTTGATCAGAAGGTCAGTTCAAACTTTTCTCCCAATTTTCTCAGGTCAGCCTCTACACTCGCATGCAGTGGGATTCCCTGGTGTGTACGGATTGTGTGTGAGTCCCGTTCGGGATCGCCCGGAATAACTACAGCCGGCTGGCCATCAATTGTTTTTGCTGATCGGAACCGCGAAATCCACTGGTCCATGTGTTTCTTAAAATCATCTGCCGGACGAAATGCATCTACGCGCATCGCTCCGAAAAAGTGTCCGATACCTGCGCCTACCGAATCAGCCGGCGGGGCCAGGAAACTTACGAAGGGAGGGACCCAGGGTCCGTAGTTGGCTCCGGATAATACGGCCGAAAAAATATCTACCCAAGCGCCAAGGCAAAAACCTTTGTGACTGCCATGATCGCGATCGCTTCCGAGGGGAATCAAGGCGCCTCCTTCTTTCAGTTCATGCGGATTGGTGGACGGGTCTCCATTCTTCTTTTGGATCCAGCCGAGCGGCGCTTCTTTATTGTTTCGTTGCAGAAGTTCCAATTTTCCATTCGCCGCTGTAGTGGTTGCAAAATCCGCAACGAAGGGGGGCTGATCTCCGGCGGGGATGGCTACGCAGATGGGATTAGTTCCAAGCAATCGCTCAATAGAGAATGTGGGGGCAACAAGCGGGCTGGCGTTCGTCATCGCAATGCCGATCATGTCGTGCTCCAGGGCCATCATCGCGTGAAATCCAGCTATACCGAAGTGGTTGGAGTTTCGCACCGCAACCCAGCCCGTACCGCAGTTCTTCGCTTTGTCAATCGCGATCTTCATGGCATGCGGGCCGACCACCAGACCAAGGCCCTGGTCGCCGTCCACAACACCAGTGCTGGGCGTTTCGTGAGTCAACCGAATTGTTGGTTTACTATTCACGCGCTTTGCTTCCCAGAGCCTTACATACCCGGTCAAACGGGCGAGGCCATGCGAGTCAATTCCACGCAAATCCGCATTCAAGAGTACGTCTGCGGCCAACCGGGCATCACCCGGAGGACACCCCATTTTTACAAAAACGCTTTTGGCAAATTGCCACAGGGTGGCGTGAGGAAATGTTGTGTCATTCATCCTGTAAAAATAGTGAACGAATGCCGAGGTATCGCATTAGCGGGCGGCAATCCAATCGTTCCAGGCCCATCTTAGGGGCATCAAAAGAATTAACCCTTTTGGTATGGAATTTGAACCCCTTAAGCATCCTTACTGTAAATTTGAAACTATGAACACGAATCGCCCATTCCCATTTATCCTGGCCGGAATTATCCTCCTGGGGACCATTTCCACCTTTGGCCAGATCAATAAATCCGTTGAGTCAAGCATCAAAGACATTACCGTTTTCCTGGCGCGGGCACAAGTCACACGGGAAATTAAAACTCGTATGGACGCGGGAAAGATCAACCTGGTCATACCCGGGCTTGCAGCTCAACTTGACCCGAACAGTATCCAGGTTGCGGGTAAGGGGAGCTTTGTTATTCTGGGTACAACGCATCGGCAGAACTTCCTTCAGGATATTAATATGCCCAAGTCGCTTCGCATGCTGAAGGACTCACTCGAGTATTACCAGCGGGCACTTGTTGTTGAACAGAGTCAAAAGGAAATTCTGAACAAGGAAGAGGCAATGCTCACGGCGAATCAGCGGATTGGCGGTGGGAATGCGAACCTAACGGTGGCTGAATTGAAAGCCATGGCGGATTTCTTCCGTAGCCGCCTGGGAGATATCGTGCTCACGCGGATGAAGCAAGATGCTGCGATGAGAAGAATTAATGAAAAGATGGTTCGCGTGCAGACACAAATTAATGCACAGAATGAACTCTATGCACGTAACTCCAGTGAAATTGTTGTCAGCGTATCGGCCGATCGGGCGACGCCGGTTGAACTGGAGGTGAGCTATGTGGTATCCCGGGCAGGATGGCAGCCTGTCTACGATCTTCGTGTGGTTAATACCAAGAGCCCAGTTCAGCTAAGTTATAAAGCCAATGTATTTCAGAGCACGGGCGAAGAGTGGAAGGAAGTAAAACTCACACTATCAACGGCTAACCCAAACTTGGGAGGCCTCAAGCCTGAATTGACCGCACAGGTATTGGATTTCATCCAGATTGCGCAGTACCGCGAATATTATAACAAGCGCGCGATGAAGTCGGCACCGATGGCGGCCGACCGTGAAGAGGCTACCGTCGCAGCGGAACTGGATGTTGCAACGACAACTGCTGAATTGGTCAACATGCTGGAAACAGCGGTGAACACAGAGTTTGCGATCAGCGTGCCCTACACGGTATCTTCTTCCAACAAGCCAACCCTCGTTGAAATCCAAAATCATGAAATGCGGGCCCTTTACCAGTATGCCGTTGCTCCGAAATTGGATGGGGATGCCTTCCTGATGGTTCGTGCCACCGGTTGGGAAGATTTTAACCTGCTGCCCGGTGATGCCAACGTCTTCTTTGAAGGCACGTTTGTAGGGAAGACCTACATCGATCCCCGTTCGATCAAGGACACGCTATCCCTTTCGCTTGGCCGCGATAAGCGGATCGTGGTGAAGCGTGAAAAGGTGAAAGATTTTTCCTCGCGGAAGACCATTGGCGCCAATCGCCGCGATACCTTTGCCTATGAGATTTCTGTACGGAATTCCCGGCAGGAGCCCATTGTGATTGTTGTGGAAGACCAGGTGCCAGTTTCTAAAAACAGCCTTATTGAAGTCACGGTTATTGATGCGGGAGGGTCTGTCTGGAACAAGGAAACAGGGAAGCTTTCGTGGACCTGGACTATTCAACCTTCAGAAACGAAGAAAGCTGTGTTCAAGTTCGAAGTCAAGTATCCAAAAGACAAACAAGTCAGCGGATTGTAGGATTCAAGCAAACCCGGATTATCACCGGGTTTTTTTTATACCCCGGACTTTCTACTTTTATGTATGGCCCTCAAAGTTATTTCGTGTCTCTTGTTATTGGTTGCGCCGCTTGCTGTGGCGGCACAAGTTATCAATACGACAACCATGGATACTGTCGAGACAACCATCATCGGACACGTCGGGCTTGGAGGGTATGTGGATACCTACTACGGTTACAATTTCAGTCAGCCGGCGAGCAGGAAGAGCCCCTATTTTGTTTCATCTTCCAGTCACAATGAATTGACGGTCAACCTGGCCTACGTGGATGTCCGCTACCGGGGCACGTATATGCGGGTGAGGTTTGTTCCAGGATTCGGGACCTATATGGATGCGAATTATGCCAAAGAGCCAGGTTCGCTTAGGAATATGCTGGAGGCCAATGTGGGAATTCTCGTGATACCAGGCAAGAAAATTTGGATCGACGCTGGAGTACTCGGCTCCCCCTATACGAATGAAAGTGCAATTTCTAAAGATCACCTGATGTACACGCGGTCGTTCGCACCGGAGTATGTCCCATATTATATTTCAGGCGTTAAGGCGACTATACCCTTGAACGCCAAGTTAAATGCCTATCTGTATTTGATTAATGGCTGGCAGGTAATCCAGGACAACAATGATGGGAAATCATTTGGAACGCAGTTGGAATATCGTCCGAACAACAACATGCTCTTCAATTGGAATACCTACTTTGGCGATGAACGGTCATCGACCAATCCGGACTTTCGTATGCGGTACTTTACCGATTTGTATTGGATCTACAACCCTGGAAAAAAATGGTCTGCAACTTCATGCTTTTATGCCGGGATCCAGGAAATGGATGGTGCCTCTTCGGCTACCTGGTGGCAGGCCAACCTGATTGGTAAGTACGCGTTTACCGAACAGTTTTCACTTTCAGCGCGTCTGGAGTATTTTCATGATGCGAAGGGAATTATTGCTGTCCCCATTACGGGCGCGACCGGGTTCCGGACGGCCAGTTACGGGGTGTGTGCCAATTTCAAACTCCACAAGCTGGCGGTCTTTAGAATTGAAGCAAGACAATTCACCTCGCAAGAGAATGTGTATGTAAACAAGGATGGGAATTCGGCCAATAACAGCGCACTTCTCATCAGCAGTCTGACGGCTTGGTTTTGATTGCGGCCTACCAACGGTTGCCATTGCGATCAAGGGATCCGCTGGTTGTTTTCTTTTTTCCAAACATGCGGAAGAACCAGCCAACTTGCACGAGGAGAACATCGTTCTGGCTGCCTTCATTATCAAATTGATAAGCCAAATAGATCGGCAGGTTATGCCCATTGTCTGCTGCGTAGTAAACGATGCCTGTAGCAAGCCCAAACCCCTCACCAGTTCCCTGGAAGTAGTCAGCAACGAGTTCAATCTTATCCGTAAAGCGATGTTCAATTCCTGCGATCATGCCATACTGAACCGGATTGTAGCCAAAATACTTGGTGTAGCCGCCTAACATCAATCGCGTATAGGCTTTGGGGCCCTCCTCGTGGTTGAAGCCCACGAATGTGTATATCAAATTTTTCATCGGAGTCTCCTTGGTAAAATAAATGCTACTCCAGGAACCAGGTGACAGGGTCATGGTTACGTGGCCCTTTTTGTACAAGTCGATTTTCCATTTAGTGGCAATAACCACGCGGTTTGGATCTTGCGGATGATCGGGGTTGAACCAGAAGTTAGCGCCAACCTCAAGAAAGGGAGCAGCCTGTACCGACAGACGTGCGACGCTTGCATTGACGGCATCCTGGCCTTTTAGCGATTGGTAGCGGTCCAATTCCGCATAGGCATCGCCGACAGCGGGTAACATGTCAGGATTGGGCATGTTGAAGAATGAAAGCTGGCCATACCCCAGCGTCGGCAGCAGGATCAATAGAAATATCTTCAAGTTCATTCGGATGGGGTATTCATGATTCTTGCCAGCACACCTTCTTTTAATGAAAAGGAAGATACGCGGATTTTTTGAAAACTGTATTGATCGACGAGGTACTGAATCAGGAAGCTGGCCACAACAATCATATCAACCCGCATTTCAATCATGCCGGGTATATTCATACGATCGGAGCGGTCCTTGGAAACTAATTCTGCGTGGATCTCCCGGAAAGCTTCTACGGATAGCGGAGTTTCAGGATGCTCCGACCGAAACGGCAGTTGATTCCGCCGGCAGTAAATCTCGCTCAGTGTGTCAAACGTACCTGACGATCCCACCAGCACATTGGGTCTGAAATCTGACATCACTTTCTGCAGGGGTGCAAGAGATTCAATATAGTGCGCCTGAAGTGCATCGCGTTCTTTTAACAGAATGGGATCGTGCCGGTGATAGCGTTCCAACATACGCTGCGCTCCAATAGGGTAGCTTGCTTTCCAATGGATTTGCGTGCGATCAGCGACAATGAACTCCACGCTGCCGCCGCCAATGTCAACGATCAGCGCGGGTGAAGTTCCAAGATCCATCGCCGCCCTAACACCGTAGTAGATGTACTCGGCTTCTTGCTCTCCGGAAATGATCTGAACTTCGATGCCGGTTTTTTCTTTGATGGCTCGGATAACACCTCCCCCGTTGGTAGCGGTCCGCAGCGCGCTCGTTCCAAGGGCCTGAACCTTTACAACGTGTTCCAGATCTAAAGTTGCTTTGAATCCCTGAAGGCAACGGACGGCTCTTTCAATGGCGTCGTCCTGAATCACACCCTGGTTGATACCGCCCATTCCAATCTTCACCGCTTGTCGCTC
>JANPES010000157.1:0-9197 GCA_031423035.1 Cyclobacteriaceae bacterium
TGATACCGTTGGGTTTGCTTCCTGCTAAGTTTGGTATCACCGGGTTGGATTCCGCTATCGTAGCTACTGTATGCGGCGTCGCATTCTTTGCACAAACGTTTTCCTTGATGAAAACCGGAAGCAGACAATCGGCTTTAAGAATAATGTTTGGGTCATTCATTTACTTGCCAGTAGTGCAAATTGCCTACTTGCTGGATAAGCTGGGGTAATAAAATCTGAAATTCGAATGGATATGAGTAAGCAGGGGATTGGGGAGATGAAATTGGTGGAAGAGCCTAAGAAGGTTCTGGCGATGCATCCTAGAAAATTTGCCATGTGGCTGTTTATGGCCAGCGTTCTTATGCTCTTTGCATCCTGGACGTCGGCATATATCGTTCGGCAGGCAGAAGGGAACTGGATGTTTTTTGAACTGCCGGTATTGTTCTACTATTCGACAGCCTTGATTGTCATGAGTAGCGTGACGATGCAAATGGGCTATTTCTCCGCGAAGCGCGATCAACTCAGCCGGGTGAAATCCCTGGTGGCGGTGACTGTAATTCTGGGCATCTTTTTTCTGGTTGCTCAGGTTTTGGCCTGGTCCCAGTTGGTCAGCAGTAGTGTATACCTGGTGGGGAATCCCTCGGGCTCTTTTGTTTATGTGATCACTGGATTTCACGGCCTTCACATCATTAGCGCGGTGATCTATCTACTGATTGTTCTCAATGCCGCATCCAAGGAAAGGATACACTCCGGGAACATGGCCCAGATGGAGATGTGCACGACCTATTGGCATTTTTTGGGGGTCTTATGGGTGTATTTATTCATATTTCTATTGATAAATCGATAAAAACAGGATTGATATTTCTCGATTCAGTAGTAGATTAGCGTCTGATTAATAACCCGAAAACAGTGTTCTATGGATCATTCGACCGCGGCAGTCACTCACGGTAAAGGCGTATGGGATGGGGGCACATCCCCGATGGGCATCAGCTATGGCAAGCTCATGATGTGGTTCTTCCTGATGTCGGATGCCTTTACGTTTTCAGGCCTGCTGATCACCTACGGTTTGGTCCGTTCTGCAAATCCAGCTTTTGAGGGGGCCGCTGAAGCCTTTCAGTTTGCCACCACACACTGGCCAATTCCTGAAAAAGTATTTGATGCCGTGCCTTTTCTGCATGGCGTAGAGCTACCCCTCGTATTCGTGGGATTTATGACTTTCGTTTTGATCATGAGCTCCGTAACGATGGTGCTCGCAGTTGAAGCAGGTCACCGCATGGACCGCGCTGCAGTTGAAAAATGGATGCTTTGGACGATCGTGGGCGGAGTTGCCTTCTTGAGCTGCCAGGCATGGGAGTGGACCCATTTCATTATTGGAACCGAGACACCAACGATGATGAAGGTCTTTAGCGCAAAACTCGGTAATTGGGAAGAGGTCAAAGTTTTCGGGGCTAACTTGCACGTAAATCAATACGGGCCGCCAGCATTTGCGGACTTCTTCTTCTTCATTACGGGATTTCATGGATTTCACGTATTTACAGGAGTACTCTTCAACTTCCTGATATTCTATAATGCGGTTACCGGCGTTTATGATCGCCGAGGCCACTATGAAATGGTTGAGAAGGTTGGATTATACTGGCACTTTGTAGATCTGGTATGGGTATTCGTATTTACATTCTTCTACCTTGTATAAATTAATTCGTTGACCAATGGCACATAAGGAACCCGAAATCGTTGTACTACCCCCTGACACGGCAAAGATAAAAAAGCTATGGCGGGTGGCTTTTATTCTTCTTTTGGTTACCGTCATAGAATTTGTCATTGCCTTTACCTTGCCTCACGGCGCAGCAAAGACATCGCTTTTCGTCCTCCTCACAATCGTGAAGGCAGGTTATATTGTGGGCGAATTCATGCACCTGAAGTATGAAGTAAAAGTTCTTTTTTGGGCTGTATTGATCCCTATGATTTTCGTTGTTTGGATGCTCGTAACATTTGTCTACGAAGGCAGCCAGATAACACCGCTGTAAGGCCAATCACGGACAAACCCAAGAAGGCTAAGGTTGGATAAACTTTAGCCTTCTTTTTATGTTAACTATTCAAGATTGAAAAAGCTTACTTATCTATTTCTTGCACTTCTCCTTCCGGGTCTTATTTTCGTATTCCTAAAATATGCGGGATCAAATCGGTTTGACATACCCATCTACTATCAGGAAGGCCCTGTGCCTACTTCAGAGAATTGTGCTGTAGTTGGCCCCGCTCCCTATCGGCTGCCGGATTCATTGTGGAATTACTTTGGGAGACCACGAAAAATGGCGAGTGTGCTTATTTTCTCCACGGGCGCATTGATTCCAGGGGAGATTTCTGATGAGATCTGGAACGAGATTGGGAAGGACAAAGTAACTTTTGACAGAGACAGATCTCTGGGTACAGATAGCAGCGCCCTTTATCGATGGCAGGCCTGCGTGTTTCTCGTCAAGCCTCCTTGGCAAACCGTGCTGTTTGACAGCTTGGGCAGAATTCGGGGGTACTATGACCTACGTTCCAGAGAAGAGGTTGACCGGTTAAGGGTTGAATTGAAAATTCTGGTTGAACACTATTGATGTATGGCTGAAAAGGAGGAACCGTATCGAAAGTTGATCCTTGTCCTGTCTGTGGCTATCCCAGCAACTGTTGCCATTTTGTTCAAGGTGCAGATTCCTGGGTATGATTTTTCTTTTTTGCCACCGATCTATGCAACCATTAATGGCCTTACTGCCATTCTCCTTCTCATTTCCTATTGGGCGATCAGAAACAAGAAGCGGTTCATCCATGAAACCATCAATCGATTTTGCATATTTCTCTCGGCCGCCTTCCTGGTTATGTACGTTCTCTACCACATGACCAGTGAACCAACGACCTATGGCGGCCAGGGGATTATGCGGACTGTGTATTTCACCATCCTGCTGACTCACATTGTATCCTCTGTGGCCGTGGTTCCGTTGATCTTGTTTACTTTCTCACGGGCATTGGCCGGAAACTTTGAACGCCATCGCCGTTTGGCTAGATTTACTTTCCCGATTTGGCTGTATGTTGCGGTTACGGGTGTCTTGGTCTATGTATTAATAAGTCCTTACTACCGGTGAAACGCTTCATAACCCTGATTTTGTTCGTGCTTTCAGCCATTCCGGCTTGTTTTGCTCAATGTGCTATGTGCAGGACAACCCTGGAGAATAATGTAAGCAACGGTAACATTGGCATCGCTGCAGGAATCAACCAGGGAATACTTTATCTCTTTTTCGCGCCTTATTTGGCCGTAGCAATTATTGGTTATCTCTGGTATCGCACCAGCAAACTTCATGGACAAAAAGAGCTTTCAAAGCGGTCTGCTTTACGGTAAGTGCCCGGCCTGCAGGGAGGGTTCTATTTTTAAATATCCCCTATCGCAGTTGACCCACTTTGCGGAAATGCACAAAGAGTGCCCTGTGTGTCGGTCTGGTTTTGAGCCTGAGCCTGGATTCTATTTCGGGTCCATGTTTATTACCTATGCATTTAATGTTGTATTGGTAATTCTAGCTGGTGTAACCTTATATTATTTCTGGGACTTGCCCGAATGGGTCTATCTGGTAATTGTCAGCCTCTTGGCCATCGGGGCAATGCCATTCTCGTTTCGAATGTCCCGAACGCTTTGGCTGTATTGGTTTGGTGGTCTTCGGTATGACCCCAATCGCAATTCCTAAACGCAGTTTTGGTATCTTCGTCCAGGTTGATACCCATGTACAGACAAACAGTTATCCTTATTATTCTGGCTGCGCTCATGTTGGCCGGAGGAATTGCCCTGCGCTCAAAACACGGCTCAGGATATGCTGATGAACTGCGCGCTCAGGTTGAGGCTAATCTGACATCAGAATACGCAGAGATTGAGCAAGAGGCAAATAACCTCCTCCGAGATTCAGCAGCGATAACTTCACCGGCATGGGATAGAGCGGAACACTTTTTTGTTTATACCGAGAATTTGTCGATCGTGGCCTGGAACAGAAATCAATATGTCCCGGACCAATCTATCTTCTTGGGGCCCGATACGATTGATTTCCTTTCAAATCAACGCGGCGATTTTCTTTTGAAAAGGTGGCCCTGGGGGAAGGGAGCCCTTGTCAATATCCTCTCCCTGACCGATCGGTATCCAATCACCAACAACTTTCTCTCACCGCAAGTGAATGAGGCAATTCTCCCGTTAAAGGACACGCGCTTGGTAAGTCCAACCGGGTCGGCAGGTGACCCCGTTCACTTCAACGGTAGGGTGGTTTTCAGGATTCAGACACCCGCAGTTGAGCTCCGCGACAGCCCTTGGTCTTTTACCCTCCTTGCTATAGGCTTGGGCCTAATTGGGGCAGTCCTTTATAGGGGGTGTCAACATATTGCCTCATCTCTAAGCCCGGATGCAGCGCTTTTGGCACTCCTGGCATCGCTTTACACCATACGGTCAGGAATGGTGAGTATGGGTGTGCCTGCTTTTTTTGTTCACGCGGATATTTTCGACCCCAAGGTATTTGCCTCGTCTCCTCTAAATGCTTCCATGGGTGACTTGTTCCTTAATGGGTGCTGTGTCTTTGTCGTCGTCTTGTACCTGTTCCGTAATTTCAGTGGCATGCGAATGGTGAGATGGCTGCTAAGGCAAGGCATCTATGTTCGGTTTACTGCCGCGGTTGCGTGTTTGCTGCTCGCCTTCTTTGCTATGTTGTTCTCATTCAACTTCATTGAAGTCATTTATCACAACTCGACTCAAACACTTGATATCACTCAATCCTTAACTTTGAATTGGGTACGGATTGCTGCATTCTTATCCATCCTGATAGGAACGATCAGCGCCTTTCTCTTCATTCATATCCAGCTTGCCCTTGCTCGCCATTTACTGCCGGGAGGGCAGGCTCCTTTCGCCGGAGCATTGTTGTTGGCGGCAGGAATATTTGTTATTCAGTATACGCTTTCCGGAAATGATAACCGCATTTCTCTGGGAACGGGGCTTGTCTTTTTTCCAATGCTCCGGGTACTGAACTTCGACAAGCTTGAGTTCAAGTTTTCGTTTCGCATTTTCATTTATTTGATTTTTTCATTAACCGTGTTTAGTATTCATCATTCGCTTGCTGTCAGGATGTTTCATGGTGAACGACAGGTCAGGGACCAGTTCCGATATGCCAAGGATTTTTTGACGGAGCGGGATGTGCTGGGGGAGTATTTGCTCGACCAGGCGCGACAGCGGATTGAAGAGGATCAATTTATCAAGACCCGGATGGCGAGCCCCTTCTTTACAAAATCATCCGTTGTAGACAAAGTAAAACGGGTTCATTTGAATAGTTACTTTGATCGGTATGAGTTAGAAATACTGACAAGAAATTTTACAGATACCACCGATCAGGTAGAGATCCATGAGCGTATGGCAGCGCACACTTTCCTGCCAACGGGCTATCAGGGGATTTCCTATTCCAGTATTTCGTCCAGCGATGCTGTCAGGCGGTATCATGTCTCCATCCCCATATTTTTTCAACGACCGGTTGGATCAGTGGAGCTTGACCTCACCTTGAAGCGTGTGGTGCCTGATAATGTGTTTCCGGAGTTGCTGGTTGACAATCGCTTTAATCAAATTTACAAGAATCGGGACTTTAGTTATGCGATATTCAGAGGTGATCAGCTTGTCAATAGCTTTGGAGCGTTCAACTATGAGCGGGATTTGAAAAAAGAAATTCTGGCGGACCCTCGGTTGTACCGTGGTGGCCTGGAGATTGGATCTGTCTTTCATGTAGCGATCGATGCAGGAGATGGCTCTGCTGCCATTGTCACGGCACCTGTGTATTCCTGGTCTGCGGTTGTTACCAATGTCAGTTTTTGGTTTGTTCTTGGCTTGGCTGTTCTGCTTGTGGTGCAGGGTTTTTTTGGAGCGGTCTCACTATCCATCGGAAGGCAATTTGCCTATACAACAAGAATTCAATTATTCATGTTCTTGGCTTTTGCATTGCCTATAGTAGCCGTTAGCGTGACAATTCTTACGCTCATGGGGCAGGCCAGTGAGGAGGCAACGACTCAGGAATTTCTGGCTAAGTCAGCCAGTGCGAGTCAGCGCATTGCAACCCTGTACTCTTCCGATTCTACCCTGGAGTCAATGAAGCTGGAATCATGGATTGTTGAGAATGCTGCCTTTTCGAGAACAGACATTTCGGTGTACTCCCCGAGCGGTCTGTTGCTGGCGACGTCCCAGCCAGCGCTATTCGAAAATCGACTTTTGTCGAACAGGTTGAACCGTGAGGCATTTCAGCGTATAATTCTGATTGGCGATCGACAGGCTGTTACAACAGAACAGATCGGGTTGCTTCAATACCGGTGTGCGTATGCTGCTGTCCTATCCCCGCTGTCCGGAAAGTTAGCAGCGATCGTTAGTCTCCCGTTTTTTGAATCAGCATCCTTCTTACAAAGGGGCCAGATTTTAATCCTCTCAAATATTCTGAAGGTATTCGTTGTTGTCTTTTTGATCTTTTCACTCTTATCGTTTATGGCAGCCGGGAACTTGACCTATGCGATTCGGGTTGTCACAAAAAAGTTGCGCCAAACAACATTCAACGGAGAGAATAAACCCCTAGAATGGAGTGCTTCTGACGAAATCGGAATGCTGGTGTCAGAATATAACCGGATGGTTCAGAATCTTGACGAGAGTAAGCGTGCCCTGGCGCGCAGCGAGAAGGAGACCGCCTGGAGGGAAATGGCCAAGCAGGTGGCCCATGAGATCAAGAATCCCCTTACACCGATGAAGCTCACACTCCAGCAGATGGAGCAGGGGTTACGTACGGGTGAGTTCGTTCTCGAGCGCACACAGAAGTCAGTCGATGTACTGTTGAAGCAGGTGGAGATTTTGAATGCCATCGCCTCCTCCTTTAGCACGTTTGCACGAATGCCGGCGCCCGATCCACAACGATTAAATCTGGTTAAGCTTCTCTCTGAAGCAACAAGTTTATTCAGCGCTGAAAAAGACGCTGAGGTTATCTTTGTAATGCCAGATCAGGCGATTTGGGTTTCCGTTGATCCAACAGCTGTCAGTCGGGCGATATCAAATATCTTAATTAATGCCATTCAGGCGAAGGCCCCGAGTAGAAGTGCGACCGTGCGGATATCAACCAGTCAGGAAGGGGGCAAAGCTCGGGTAGCCATTCGTGACAATGGAAGTGGGATTGCGGAAGATCTCCGGGAGCGAGTCTTCCAGCCGCAATTTACCACCAAGGAAGCGGGTTCGGGGTTGGGCCTTGCCATGGCAAGGCAGATTATCAATCAGGCAGGCGGGCGTATCTGGTTTGAATCAGTTGAAGGCAAGGGAACAACGTTCTTTTTTGAGCTTCCAATTGTCTCCTAAGAGAGGGAGATCAGGCGCTGTTCTTCAGCCCCCGCATGACCTTATTGGAAAAAACAAAGTCGCTTAGTTCTGCTACACCAGAATTGGTAATGTCCTTGTTCGACCCTTCCCAAAGCTTGTTGCCTTTGTAGAGAAACATGATTTTTTCGCCAATGCCCATCACTGAATTCATATCGTGCGTAACGACGATCGTGGTGATATCAAATTCATGGGTAATTTCTCCGATCAAATCATCAATGAGCACCGCAGTCTGCGGATCAAGCCCTGAGTTTGGTTCATCACAAAAGAGATAGTTTGGGTTGTTGACGATGGCCCGTGCAATGCCAACACGTTTTTTCATACCACCGGATAATTCGGATGGCATTTTATTGTTGACGTTTTCAAGACCGACACGCTTGAGGCAAAAATTGACGCGGTCAAGTTTTTCGTCCAATGGCATCTTGGTTAGAATATTTAACGGGAACATCACGTTGCTTTCAACATCCTTCGAATCAAAGAGGGCGCCACCTTGAAAGAGCATGCCAATCTCGCGCCGGATTTCCGCTTTCATTTCTTTATCCGCTTCTGTAAAATTGCGCAGGTCGTAGAACACATTGCCTTCATCCGGGCTAATCAGGCCCACAATACATTTCAATAGAACACTCTTTCCGGTCCCGCTTGATCCAATGATCAAATTGGTTTTACCCTTATCAAATTCACCAGAAATATTCTGGATGACAGGTCTACCGCCAAATGATTTATTGATATTCTTGACTTTCAGCATGGCTATCGGACGTAAAGCAATTGAGCCAACAGATAGTCAGCGGAAAGCACGGCGATGACACTGGTGGTAACCGCTGCAGTGGTGGCGATCCCAACTTCCAGGGCACCTCCCTGGGTATAGTATCCTTTGAAGGAAGAGATAGAGGATATCAGGAAGGCAAACACTACGGATTTGATCATCGCAAACGTGATGGAGTAGTCGTCAAAATAGAACCGGATCCCGTAGATATAGTCTGCAGGAGTGATAATGCCTGTAACGCCACCGACGAGGTAGCCGGCGACCATTGAACTTACACCAGCGACGATGACCAGCAGCGGGTACATAAGCAGGGATGCAATTATCTTGGGAAAAACAAGATAGGAGGCGGAGTTGATTCCCATAACTTCGAGTGCATCGATCTGCTCGGTGATGCGCATGGTTCCCAATCCACCCGCCATACTCGAACCCACCTTACCCGCATAAATGACCGCAATGATGGTGGGTGCCAATTCCAGGATAGTCATCTCACGAACAACCTGTGAAATTACATACCGGGGAATCAATGGGCTCACCATGTTATAGGCGGTCTGCACCGTTGTCACGGCTCCCATAAATGAAGCTACGAGGGCTACGAGGCCCACCGACTTTAGCCCAATCTGGACACACTCATCGAGGATCAGTTTATAGTAGGTTTTAAAGGATTCCATGCGGACAACCATCGTGCCCAAAAAAAGGATATACTGCCCAAAACCCTTCATGAAATGATTTAACTTGCCCTAAAGATAAATAATTCCATGAGTAAACTGGCGGTAGTCACAGGAGGTACGAAGGGCATTGGCAGGGCAATTATCGAGAAATTTGCTGCTGCGGGGTTTGATATCGTAACCTGCGCGCGGAAGAAAGCCGACCTGGAAACCCTGCGCAGTACCCTGATGGCAGCCTACCCGGTCACGGTCCATGTATTTGCAGCCGACTTGTCGGTCCGCAGCCAGGTTAGCGACTTTACCGCCTTTGTCTCGAAGCTGGGACTTACTGTGGATGTGCTGGTAAATAATGCAGGATTCTTCACCTTGGGGGAAGTCATAACGGAACCCGAAGGAGTACTCG
>JANPES010000158.1:0-1850 GCA_031423035.1 Cyclobacteriaceae bacterium
GAAGAAAACATTGCCCTATTCTTCGCAAACAAAGCAGGAGTATTGTTAGAGGGAGGTAATATGTTTGTCTCCAATGCCAACGGCTACATCAGGCTAAATTTAGCCTGCCCCAGATCAAGGCTGGAGGAGGGGCTAAGAAGAATTATTGAAGCAATTCTAAGCCGCTCTGGCACATAGACTCCAAAGAATCTCAGTGAATAATGTAACTAACCCGCGCCCATGGTTGGTGCGCGTTTGCAACGCGTGCTATCCTAATGAATAATGTAACTCACTCCCAGTCGCAAGCCAAACTCACCCGCATCAACGTAAAAGTCTCCCATGCCGTCCACACGCCAGTCTTTGTTAATAGCTTTTGAGTAACCTGCCCCAATGGCGGCATCGTTGGCACCGATCAATCCGCGAAAGCGCACAAAGATATTGTCATTGGCATACCAGCGCATACCCATTATGAACGAATCCTTCTGTTTGCTCCAGATATCCACTCCGGCACCCACGGAAAAGTGACGTACCACAAAGTAATTCGCTTCAAAGCCAATTTGAGCTTTGCCAAAAGCTTCATTATAGTCTGTCTTTACGAGGTCAAAGCCTCCGCTGACCATAATGTCATTTGAGCTTTGGGCAATAATAAAATGCGCTGCGGCAATAATTAAAATAAGGGAAGTGGTTGTTCTTTTTAACATAGGTGGCTACTTAATATTTTTTGTCTTCTATAGCTTTTTGCAGGGCAAGATACTCATCGCGAAGGCGTGCCGCCTCCATAAAGTCAAGTTCTTTTGCTGCTTTCTCCATGGCCTTCTTTGTGTTTTCAGCCATTTTCAATAATTCTTCTTTGGTCAAATAGGCCACCACAGGATCGGCTGCCAACGATTTTTCCTCGTCTTCGATATAGTAGCGTTTCGTTGATTTCTTTGAGTCGGCCACTTTGGTTTGTCCGAGGATTGAATCTTTAGAACGGATGATGGTTTGTGGAGTGATACCGTTGGCAGCATTATAATCCAATTGAATTTTGCGCCTCCTATCGGTTTCATCGATCGCCTGCTGCATCGAATCAGTCGTTTTATCTGCATACATGATTACCCGACCATTTACATTACGGGCGGCTCTGCCAATTGTTTGAATCAGCGATCGTTGATTTCTCAAAAACCCTTCTTTGTCTGCATCTAAAATGGCAACTAATGAAACTTCCGGAAGGTCAAGGCCTTCGCGCAACAGATTGACTCCTACCAATACATCAAAGACGCCCAGGCGCAACTCACGCAAAATTTCAACACGATCTAGTGTTGCCACTTCCGAATGGATGTACCTGCATTTTACTGAAGCACGTTCAAGGAATTTTGTCAATTCCTCTGCCATTCGTTTAGTTAATGTTGTGACTAATACCCGTTCTTTTAATTTGACACGCTCGTCAATTTCTTCCAGCAGATCGTCAATTTGATTTCTACTTGGCCGCACATCAATCATAGGGTCAATCAAACCAGTAGGCCGAATGATCTGTTCAACGACCACACCCTCTGACTTTCTTAACTCATATTCGCTGGGTGTGGCACTGACATAAATGACCTGGTTAAGAATTGATTCAAACTCATTGAAGGTAAGCGGACGATTGTCTAAAGCTGAGGGCAAACGAAAACCATAATCTACAAGGTTTACTTTTCGGGAACGATCGCCTCCCCACATGGCACGGACTTGAGAAACGGTTACGTGACTCTCGTCAATGACCATCAGGAAATCATCGGGAAAATAATCAATCAAGCAAAAAGGCCGCGCGCCTGCTTTTCTACGATCGAAATAACGAGAGTAGTTTTCTACGCCTGAACAATATCCTAATTCACGCATCATCTCAAGATCAA
>JANPES010000159.1:0-6514 GCA_031423035.1 Cyclobacteriaceae bacterium
CACAATCTCCCAGCTAAACAGCCACGGAGTAAAAATATCCAAAATCGCGAAGTTGTCGCAGGAAGAGTTAATCAACCAGATGACTGAACTGAGCAAGAATCAAACAGATTCTCAACTGCACATTGACCGCCTGGTAGTTGCCATGATCGATCTGGATGAGGAAAATTTCGAATCCATTCTCAATGACCTTATTCGTCAGTTTGGCCTGGAAAAGGCCATCCTGGAAGTGGCCTATCCATTTCTGGAAAAGATTGGGGTTTTGTGGCTCACTGGCAATATCAACCCGGTTCAAGAGCATTTCATCACCAACCTGTTGCGACAAAAAATACTGGTAGCCATAGACGGCCTACCGTTGGCAAAGAAAGGCCGCCCGAGCATTCTCCTCTTCCTTCCAGATGAGGAGTTGCACGAACTTGGGCTCTTGTTTTATTACTACATCGCTAAAAAGTCTGGGTACCGTGCCTTCTATATGGGGCAGCGTGTTCCTGATCAAGACGTTCGCTGGTTTTGCCAAAATCACAAGCCCCTGGCCATGATCACAGCGATCACGACCTCACCAGCTCCTCGTTTTGTTGAGGGTTACCTCCAACGGCTTTGTGCCGAAAATCCAGCGGTTACCGTGTTGGCCACAGGGCATGTCCTACGCCAAATAGCACTCAAAATACCCTCCAATCTGCACATTTTTGAAAACGCCCTGCAGCTCAAGCCACTGCTTGAAGCCATTGGAAAGCGCTGACGGAGCTAAAACGCTGTTAAACAAAATGACCTAAATTAAGGGCTCTCCGTATATTTGTTTAAGTTTTTATAAGATCTCTTAAACAACACATATATGACCCAATCTGAGCTTACAGCTGAAATAACCAAGCTTCAGCCTACGCTGAAGTCATTTACACACCGTTTTACCTACAATAAGGAGGAGTCACAGGATCTGGTGCAAGACACGCTGCTGCGCGCCCTGACCTACCGGGATAAATTCCGGAAGGACACGAACCTGAAAGGATGGTTGTTTACGATCATGCGCAACACATACATCAATAATTACCGCAAAGCACAGCGAGAGAAAACCTCCAACGATACAACCAAAGAATTGTACTACCTCAACGTGGAAGATGAGCATACATTCAACCGCCCCCAGGAAAGCGTTGAGTTCAAGGAGATCTGGAAAAATGTGAATTCCGTCAAGGATGATCTTTTGATACCTTTCAAAATGCATACGTCAGGATACAAATACGAAGAGATCGCCAAGCACCTCGATATCCCAATCGGTACGGTAAAGAACCGGATTTTTCACGCACGCAAAGAAATCCAAAAGAAACTTGAAGGCTATCGGTAACTTGCACTGTGATGGTTGTGATAAGCATGATTGCCTATTTCGATGAAAAAAGTTGCGGTTATCGGTTCAGGGTTTGCAGGTCTATCAGCAGCAACCTGCCTTGCGCGTCAGGGGTTTGACGTCACGGTATTCGAAAAGAATGATATACCCGGCGGCCGGGCCCGCCGGTTTTCAGATTCAGGATTTACTTTTGATATGGGGCCCAGTTGGTACTGGATGCCAGATGTTTTTGAAAGGTACTTCGCTCGATTCGGAAAGAAAGTTTCGGACTACTATTCACTCCAGCGGCTGGATCCCTCCTACCGAATTTACTTCGGGACCAGTGATTTTATGGACATCCCGGCGACCATGGAAAAGCTCAACGAACTGTTTGAGTCGCTGGAACCCGGAAGCAGCACGCACCTGAAAGAATTCCTTGCGGAAGGAAAATTCAAATATGAGATCGGCATGAACTCCCTGGTTTACAAACCAGGTCTTTCGCTTATGGAATTTGCTGACCGGGGGGTTATCACCGGTGCGCTGAAGCTCCATCTCTTTCAATCCATTACAAGCTACCTCAAGAAGTTCTTCCGCAATGAGCGGATTCTAAAGCTGCTTGAATTCCCTGTACTATTTCTCGGAGCCACAGCGGAAAAGACCCCTGCGCTCTACAGCCTGATGAACTACGCTGATATCGCGCTGGGTACCTGGTACCCCAGGGACGGCATGTATGCGATTGTGGCAGGAATGGAAAAGTTGGCAAAAGAACAGGGGGTAAATTTCAGATATAACAGTGCGATACAAGAACTCCCCATCAAACAGGGAAATGCGATTGGCGTCACCGTCGATGGTGCCCTGATCCCTTTTGACTATGTGGTTGCCGGTGCCGACTACAATCACGTGGAACAACATTTGCTCCCCAAAGCATACCGGCGATATTCAGAGAAATATTGGAACAGCCGTGTTATGGCACCGTCAAGCCTTTTATTCTACCTGGGTATCAACAAACGGATAGACGGTCTCTTACACCACACGTTGTTCTTTGATGAAGATTTCACAAATCACGCTCATGAAATCTACGAACAGCCCCAATGGCCTACAGCCCCACAGTTCTACATATCATGTGCTTCCCAAACAGATTCGGGTGTTGCACCAGATGGCTGCGAAAACCTTGTGGTGCTCATCCCTGTTGCCCCGGGACTTATTGATACGGACGAAACGCGAGAAAAGTACTACTCGTTAGTCATGCGACGACTTGAAAAAATTACCGGACAGTCTATCCTCGATCATGTGGTTTACAAACGGAGCTACGCCCATAAGGACTTCCAGGCTGATTATAATGCCTACAAGGGTAATGCCTACGGCCTCGCCAATACCCTGATGCAAACTGCTATTCTAAAACCTTCGATCATAAACAAAAAGGTCCAAAATCTGTTTTACACAGGTCAGCTAACTGTCCCGGGGCCCGGCGTTCCTCCCTCGTTGATTTCGGGTCAGGTGGCAGCAGACCTGATCATGGAAAGGGAAAAGAAATAATGAAGTCTGCAAATTTGTAAATTTCAGCCAAGAATTAACTACAATGGGCCCACAGGCACTTTATGACAGAATAAGTTATCGCGTCAGCCGGTTGACAACCCGTTCCTATAGCACCTCCTTCTCTTTGGGGATCAGGTGCTTGAATCGGGAGTTCCGAGACCCAGTTTATGCTATCTATGGATTTGTGCGTTATGCCGACGAGATAGTAGACACCTTCCACGGCCACGATAAAGCCATGCTGCTCAAACGGTTTACCGAAGATACCTGGCACGCGATCGAAGAGAAGATAAGCCTCAACCCAATCCTGCATAGTTTTCAGCAAGCCGTAAATGCATTCCAGATTGACCGGGCGTTGATCCAACAGTTCATCACCAGCATGGAGATGGATCTGGAAAAAAAACAATACGATCAGGCAGGCTATGAGAAGTATATTCTCGGCTCTGCAGAAGTAGTTGGTCTGATGTGTTTGAAAATATTTTGTAAAGGTGATGAAGCCGAGTACTTGCGGCTTAAGCCCGATGCCATGAAACTTGGATCGGCATTCCAAAAGATCAACTTCCTGCGCGACCTGCATGCTGACTATGCTACGCTCGGGAGGTGCTATTTTCCCGGCCTGGATATCGATCGTTTTGATGATACGAGCAAGAAACAAATCGAAGAGAACATTGCGGACGACTTTCAGCAAGGCTTGCGTGGTATCAAGCAGCTACCGCGTGGTGCACGCTTCGGGGTCTATGTAGCCTATTTGTATTACATCGCCTTGTTCCGAAAAATAAAAAGGCTTCCTTCAGCGGCCGTCCTGGAGAGCCGCGTGCGCGTACGCAACCGTTACAAGCTGGCCATACTCGGTTACTCCTTCGTCAAGCACCAACTCAATCTGATCTGATGGAACACGTTGTTCTTGTTGACGAGAAAGATCAGGAGATTGGCACCATGGAAAAGATGGAGGCTCATCGTAAGGGTCTCTTACATCGGGCATTTTCGGTACTGGTGTTCAACTCACGCGGTGAAGTCTTAGTCCAGAAGCGTGCTTCCTCCAAGTATCATAGCGCCGGGTTATGGACCAACACCTGCTGCAGCCATCCAAAACCAAACGAGCCTATACGAGAGGCCAGTGCACGGAGGCTACGTGAAGAAATGGGTATTGATGCAAAACCCGAGTTCGCTTACAAGTTTGTCTATCGGACAATGCTTGATCAGGATCTCATCGAGCACGAAGTAGATCATGTCTTCACGGCCACCTTCGACGGAACGCCGGAAGCAAACCCGAGCGAGGTGCAAGCCTGGAAATTCGTCAATATAGAAGAACTGCGTAGGGATGTCATCCTGAATCCAGGTAATTATACCTATTGGTTCAAGCAGATACTCGAACACGCGCGTTTTCGCACGCATGACCTCGTAACGTCGAAATTGTAGGTCAGCCAGATGCCCGCACCCATGCTATTTTCTTGCTGGGTACCGTTATCTTTTATTAACAAATGGTAAGATTCCTGATTGGGCCGTCTGTAAACTGCATTGCGGTTTGCCTGGGGACGGTTTGAGACAAAGTGGGAGTAATGACCGCCGAAACACCAAAGAATACGCCTTGTAATACGGTCCTCTTCATGGGTACCTTACGGCACAATGTCATAAGAGACACATTCCATTCAGCGTTACAATAACACTGCCAATCATTAAAATCTTCTCCCATGATATTGTTTCGTCAAAGTTCTTAATTACCTATTTTTCTCTTATGAGAGCAATTTTCCTGGTTTTACTCATTGGACTTCCCTTGACGGCAGTTGCGCAGAAAGGCTACCAGGAGGGTTTTCTCCTTACATCACACCTTGACAGCACTAAGGGCCTCGTTAAGTTTTCCCGCAAAGCCAACGTTCCCACTCCTTGCCTGTTCAAGGCCAACAAAAAGATCACCGCCAGAGAAATCTACCCTGGTACTGTCTACGGCTTCTGCAACCGGGAAGGGGCCTACTTTGTCTCCCGCTCTATCGGCCGAAGCTCCGTCGTATTTTTGGAGGTTCTGGTGAAAGGGAGAATGAGTCTTTACCAGTTCGGTGATATATTTTTTGTAGAACAATCAGATAGCACATTCTTTGAGCTCTCCGATGGATACGAATTGGTCGAAGTGGAAGGAGAACGGCTAAGGCAGAAATCCCGGAACTTCACGCGCATGCTTTCGGTGCTGATGCGTGATTGTCCTGAAGCAAGCAAGAAGGCAACGTCCGTGAAACTTCAAGGAAAACAGTTGGTCGAGATCGTGTCATTTTACAACAATTGCAAGGGATCGAAGAACGTTTACTTTCGGCTGAAGGGGAAGAGGTAGGTGTTAATGTGTTGAGGTGTTAACGTGTGAGGTGGATAATAGGGAATTGGCTACATTCAATAACAAATCGAAAAAGCAATGAATACACCACTGCTCGCCAGCCAGAAGCTTGTCAGGGTTTGTCTCTTTCTCTTGGCCGCTATTGCCATAACCGGTGGTGCCTTGCAGATGTATCTCGGTGAGCCCGAAACAACCCCACGCTTAGACAACGTTCACCGGTTCATGGCCGGAGTCTATTTTTCCAGCGGATTGATCGCCTGCTGGGCTGCAGTCACCATCCGCAACCAAAGTACCCTGATCTATCTTCTGGCCATGGCAGTATTTATCGGCGGCATTGGCAGACTGATCTCTATCACTTTAGTAGGCCTTCCCGAACCCCACGCCATGTGGATTGGTTACTTGGTACCCGAAATGACGCTTCCCATTATCATGGTTGTCGCACAATTGGCAACAAGCAGAATTCTAAAACAACAGTCTTAGCACAACACTTTCCAAGGATTGAAAACACTCGTCATCCTGCTGCTGGCCAGTTCATACGCCTTGGGACAGACGGTTGGTTCCAGTATTCCGAAGAGTATAAGTAAGGCCGGGAAGTATTTGTTCTACCAGCATGGCGGTGTTGTTACTGTGTTGGGCGACAATGCCATCAACCAATCAGTGCCCGAGTGGGGGCCATATGAATACTCACGGATCCTGGACTCATTGCGCAAGAGAGGATTCCATGTGATCAGTGAGATCCGCAAAGAAGGCGTTGATGATTCGGTGTATGTCAACAAGATTGTCAAGCAGGTTGACTCACTTCTGACGGCTGGTGCCCGCACCAAAAATCTACTAATCGTCGGTGCCTCTGCCGGGTGGAACATCACGCTACATGTTGCTGTCAAACTGAAAAATAAGCGTATGCAGTACGTCATGATGGGCGGCTGCTGGCCAGAGACGTACAGGGATTACCAAGAGCTCCACCTTTCAGGTAATTTCCTTTCCATGATTGAAACGACTGACCCGCATGGTAGCTGCAACAATTTATTCGGAGGGCGAAAAAACATCAGCAGCTATAAGGAGATCAAGCTCAATACTGGACTCAGCCATGGATTTATTTATAAAGGATACGAGGCATGGATCGACCCATTGGTGGCCTGGCATGACAATCATTGAGATTACTTCAAAGCCTTTTTCAGCAAAGCTTTCGAGTAAATCTCGAATTCCCTTCCGGGTTCAGCTAATTCAAACACTTCAGTAAATTCATTCTCACTCTTCCATTGATATGTCTCCCTTGCACGAAATCCAGCAGGTATGTTCTCTATACTCTCAGAGATAAAAACCAAGGTCCCCCCATCGGGTGAAAC
>JANPES010000160.1:0-5099 GCA_031423035.1 Cyclobacteriaceae bacterium
CGATGGCCACATCATTGTTGTTGATAAGATACACCCTCCAGAAATCTTGCATAAGGTTATCTTTTTCCCGCACTACGGCGAGGGTTACGTGTTGCACAATGGGAACGGGGATATCCCTGATCATAATTGCTTAGGAAATCAGGTTCATTGCAAACACGTCTGCTATGCTTGCCTTGAGTATTTCCTTCACGTCCGGCATTGCTACTGTGTGACCGATCTCCTTTTCCAGAGAGGTCACTGCCTTGTCGGTTATTCCGCAAGGAATAATCAAACTGAAGTACTTTAAGTCAACACTGACATTCAAGGCGAGCCCATGCATCGTAACCCAGCGGCTTGTTTTGACTCCCATCGCACAAATCTTCCGTGGGGGCCCGCCTCCATCCGAAATCCAGACGCCAGTGAGATTGGGAATTCGCTCTCCATGGACGCCGTACTTTTCCAGCGTCAGGATGACTGCCTCCTCGAGACCCCGCATGTAGGTGTGGATATCGGTGAAGAAATTTTCCAAATCAATTACCGGGTATACAACTAATTGACCAGGCCCATGGAAGGTAATATCACCCCCGCGATTTGTATGCACGTAGGCGGCATCGTATTCAGCTAGTTCTTCGGCCGAGGCCAGTAAATTTGTTTCTACACCGCTTTTGCCCAGGGTGAAAACAGCAGGATGCTCGCAGAAAAGTAGGTAGTTCCGGGTGGGTTGGTGCTCTTGGGGAGGAATCGAGCGATTCAGTTTTTTTGTTTCCAGAATAGAATTGAAAACTTCCGTCTGATAATCCCAAGCCTTCTGATATTCAATCAGTCCAAGATCAACGACTGCGGTATCAACGTTTAATACCAGGTTCACTTCAATTTTGCGAGTTCGCCTTTGAGGAAATCGATCGACGAAACGGGGTCAGGATCAACATTGTTTTCTTTTGCGAGGTAATATGAAATCCAATCTGTAAGGTGGATCAGGTAGTAGTATTGTTCCAGGAGAGAAGCCCCCTGTGCCACGATATCAATAATTGGATTTGAGCGTTTCTCGAAAATGTCGCGGCAGATCTCTAATCGTTTCTCTACCCGATCATGGTCGTGATCAGAATAGAGATAAATAACCTGTACTTGCTGCAGAATATTTTCAGGGAATTGCCACCCGACAATTTCATTGTGATTCATTTCCGGGAAGGTATTGACATGAGCCATTTGCTTGGAATTTTCATTTAGCTGATGCTGAAAACGCGTCGCCATGGCTTCGAGCCTCCCATCACAATAAATAAATGGCAGTTTGCTTTTGAGTTTCTTAGAAATAATTTCTGCTTCGGACTGAATGGCCTTTTCTCCACGGTCGAGGTATTCAATCGCATTTTCCGTTTCCTTGATAAAAGCTGCTCCAATCAGGTTCGTGTGATAGAGAGCATAAAGCAATGAAACAACCATGTACCCAATCATTGCGCGTGGGCTTGCATACCCATCAGGTAATTTTATATAGAGAAAATTATACTCTTTGGCCAGCTCCAGCATTTTGCCTCCCGAGGTGATGCAAATTATATGTGAGCGTTTTAGCATGGCTTTTTGAATTGCCGACAAAGTCTCTTCTGTATTTCCGCTGTAGGAGCACGCAATGAATAGCGTATGGGGGCTGACAAACTGGGGGATGTTGTAACCCTTACAAACCGTGATGGGAATAGGGATTCTCCCGAATGTTAGGGACTGCACCAGGTTGGCTCCTATTCCGCTACCACCCATGCCCGTAATCAGGACATTTCGGATGTCACTGCCCTGCCTGGCGAGATCTGCAGCCTGACCGATTCGGAGGGCTTCGCCTAATTGTCTGGTAAATCCTTCTATTAGTTTTTTCATCAATGGGGTTTCCGCTCGAATTTGCGGTCAAAGGTAGGTGATGACTGATAAAATCAAAAGGGGAGTCGAAGGGGAGCATCTGGCAGCAGCCATGCTCGAGAAAAAGGGATTTGTCATTCGCGAAAGAAACTACCGCTACAGACGGTCTGAAATTGACCTCATCGTTAGCCGCGGAAATTGGCTGATCTTCGTGGAAGTAAAGACGCGAACATCGGATGCCTATGGTCATCCGGAGGAATTTGTGGACTATAATAAACGGCTGAAAATCTTTGAGGGCGCAGATCAGTACATGCACGAGATAAAGTGGTCGGGAAATGTCCGGTTCGATATCGTGGCCGTTAACCTGGGTGGCAGTCAGCCCAAAATCTACCATATAGAAGATGCCTTTTATTGACCTTTGTTGGAAGTGAAGATTTCACTTCCTTTCTCATCCCATTCTTTGCGGATGAAAGGGCGAATACTGTCATCAAAAACCTCCTTCGGATACGCGATTATTCTCTTACGTTTTCCGTTGGGGTAGTTTTCAATCCAATCGCCTACTTTTCGATCCCACTTGTATTCTCCGGTCACAGCAATGATTCCGTTTTCATGGAACAGAAAGTAGAAACCTTCGCGTTCGTCAATCTCTACAGGGATCATTTCTTTTACCCGTTTGCGTTCAACCGGATCATAGTAAGTCACCAGAGATTCCTTTGGCCATCCTTTGTAGTATTTCTCTTTGTCGCCGAGGACATCATTGCGGTCATGCTGCATCCATCGGCCGTGTTTAGTGCCTTTATAGAATATACCTTCTTCTATGACAACATTGTTTTGCATTTTCTTGTAGGGGCCGTGAAGGAGGACCCCCTTCTTCACGTCAAAGTTGGCGGTCTTCCGCACCTCACGTCGGGTATAGTCATACCAGTAAATATCCCGGACAAAGATGGACGGCTTTTCAGATTTCTTCAAGACATAGAATAGTTCAACCGTGGTGCGTTCACCTGTGCCTCGCCGGGCATACGCTTTTCGCGTCTTGACTCCATAAAAAGTGTTTTTCTTTGGTTTCTTCTTTTTGGCAACGATCGGCTCCGAAGTGGCCTCGTCGAGTTCGAGAAGCCTGAATGGTTTCTCGGTTTCAAATGTAAATTGCCCCTCTACACCAAGGGGTTCTTTTTCCCGCTTTTCTTGCCCTGGCGCGGCAACGGAAAAAAGTAAACTGAGCACACCAAATAAATACTTCTTCACCATCACGTTCACAGAACGAAAATAGGAAAAGTTTATTTCATGGATTCGGGATCCAATCTAGTTAGCGGCCAGGGATACGCTGCGCTTGATGAAATTTGTCAAATCCGCACCTGTCAGCATGCCTTGTGAAAGCAGCGCGAGGTCAAAGACCTGTTTGGCTAAATTACCCTGTTGCACTTCATCACTTGCACTAATAATTTTTTGTGCCAGGGCATGATTGCTGTTAATGGAGACGGCATATTGGTCCGGCATGGCACCCATAAAACTGTACATACCGCCGCCGCCTCCTGTACGAGCCATATCCTTCATGCGACGGGTCCATTCGCTCATTGTCACAGTAACAGGTAAATGATCCGGTGCGTGTGAATCAATACTCACCGTCATGGAGGGATTGCTGATTGCCTTTTCAAATATTTGCTTCAGTTTTTCCTGATCGGTTTGGGTGAGCACGCTTTCGATCTTTTCATCTTTAACGATCAGTTTGTCAATCGTATCGCTGTCAACACGGCGGAACTGTACTTTTTCAAGTTTCTGTTCCAGCGTGTTTATGAAGTGACTATCCAGTACTCCGTCAAGAATGAGTACATCATAGGCTTTTTGATTTGCAGTTTCCACAAAGCCGTGTTGCTTACCTGGGTCGGATGTATATAGATAGATGACGTTGTTCTCTTTGTCCGTCTGAAGGTCTTTGATGTAGGGGCGGTACTCATCAAGAGTATAATATTTGCTTTGCGTATTCTTCAGCAAGGCGAACTCCTTGGCGCGATCATAGAATTTTTCATCGCTGATAATGCCGTATTTTACGAAGATGTTGATGTCGTCCCACTTCTTCTCAAAATCTGCCCGATCCTTCTTGAACATATCCTGCAATTTGTCAGCAACTTTCTTGGTGATGTGCTGACTGATTTTCTTGACGCTGGAGTCGCTCTGCAAATAGCTTCTGGAGACGTTGAGCGGAATATCCGGTGAATCGAGAACACCATGGAGGAGCATAAGAAAATCTGGTACAACATCCTTAACCTCATCGGTGATGAACACCTGGCGGCTGTACAATTGTATTTTGTTACGATGGAGCTCAAAATCATTCTTGACTTTCGGGAAGTACAGAACTCCGGTAAGCGTAAATGGGTAATCAACGTTCAGATGAATCCAGAAAAGAGGAGGCTCTGCAAACGGATAGAGTTCTTTGTAGAATGTTAGATAATCTTCGTCGGTAAGGTCGCTTGGAGACTTGGCCCACAGCGGGGACGGGTTGTTGATGATGCGGTCTTTGGTGACCGTTTTATACGAGGGTTTGTTGTCCTTGTCAACGCCGTCTTCGACCCGATCGTCCTGCGTGCCGAATTTGATTTCGACGGGGAGGAACTTGCAGTACTTTTCCAGAATCCCCTTGATTCTCCACTCATCCAAAAACTCTTCTGAGTCTTTATTGATGTGTAAAATAACATCAGAACCCCTTCCCTCTTTCTTTGCGGAGGTCAGCGTAAATTCGGTTGATCCATCGCAGGCCCAGAGTGCTCCTTCAGTCGAGGCATGTGAGCGTGTAAGTATCTCGACATGATCAGAAACCATGAATGCGGAATAGAACCCCAGGCCAAACTTCCCGATAATATCCTTGGCGTCGGCCTTGTCTTTGAATTTCTCGATGAACTCGGTTGCACCAGAAAAAGCGATCTGATTTATGTATTTCTTGATTTCCTCACCTGTCATTCCGATCCCCCTGTCACTAACGGTGATTGTCTTTTTTTCTTTATCGAAGCTAACCTCGATCTTGAGGTCTCCCAGTTCACCATTGAATTCGCCCATTGAAGCAAGCTTTTTCAACTTTTGGGTGGCGTCAACGGCGTTGCTCACCAACTCGCGAAGGAAAATTTCGTGGTCGGAATAGAGAAATTTCTTTATGATGGGAAAGATGTTCTCCGTGTTAATGGAGATCGAGCCTTTTTCTACCGTGTCTGTCATAACCGAAATATTTAGAACGTTGCCAAGGCAAACAAATCTCAGTCCAGAGTGAAATTATGACAGGATGACAG
>JANPES010000161.1:0-4448 GCA_031423035.1 Cyclobacteriaceae bacterium
TTTTTCGTGATAATCCTTGTCAAGAGTCAAGTGGTTTCCTGGTACCGCATCCAGGAGATGTTCCGGTTACAGGCGTTTCATATGTATGGTGTGCTCTGTACGGCGATTGGGGTTGGATTGCTTTCCATGTGGGTGATCAGACGATTCAAGGTAAAGACCTTGATGGGACAAGATGTGGATATTCCGAAGAAGGAATTGCACAAAGGAAACATTTTGGGAGGCCTGATCTTCGGGCTGGGCTGGGCGCTGACGGGAGCATGCCCTGGTCCGCTGTTTGCACAAATTGGCAGCGGATTTCTGATTGTGGTTGTTACATTTTTCAGTGCGCTTGCCGGCACATGGACCTATGGATTTTTTCGCGAAAAACTCCCCCATTGATCGACTGGATATCTGGAGTTCAGTTGGCTAAATTCTAACAATATACTTGCATCGGCTTTGGATCAGATTTTGCATCGTACTTTTGCAATAACACCATTCATTGAAACGCGCTAAAAAACTCCTGCTTTACGCCGCACTGGCATTCCTTGTGATTGCCACCAGCGCCATAGCTTCCGATTTTCTTTTCAAAGACCGCATCATCCAGCAATTCGTTCGGGAAGCCAACAAGAGCCTTGGCACACCCATCACCATAGGGAAAATAGACGCTTCAGTCTTCCAGGACTTTCCAAAGATTTCCATCGTGTTTACAGATGTCTACGTCGAGGATAGCCACCCCGGGCAATATCCCTTGTTGACCGCCAAGCGCATATCCTTTTCCCTCAACCCCATGGATGTATGGCAGGGCAGATATATCATACAGGGCCTTCAGGTAAGCGAGAGTGAAACTAACTTGCGGGTAAACAAGGACAGCAAGACCAATTACATAATTGTCAAGTCCGGGGCTGAAGGAGCTGGCAGTGTTTCATTTGATCTTCACAACGTTAAACTAAGTCAATCGAAGGTCTCGTATGTGGATCTTTCTGTTGCGCAGCACCATGAATTTTTCAGTCAGGACCTGACCGCTACAATCATTGCCCGCGAAGACCTATACCAGATCAATACGAACGGCGATGTGACGATCGAACAAATCGGAATCGGCCGTTCTCTTTTTCTTCAGGACAAAACATTTAATCTCACGTCTGCCTTGGAATATGATGACGCCGGTAAAAACCTGGTAATTCAGTCGTCGACCTTAGCGCTCCGGGACAACCGTTTTGAAGTCAGTGGCACATATGCCTTCAAAGACAAGAATCTGATTGAATTGTCGATCGTCGGAAAAGAAACAGACCTGCAGTCGTTGCTCGCTTTACTCCCCGAATCAGCAGTCAAGCCTTACAAAAAATATGAAAGCAAAGGCGAAGTGTACTTCGATGCCCGGCTTTCCGGTGAGATTGGCCGACGCAGCAGTCCATTTTTCAGCATTGCATTTGGCTTTCGCAACGTCACGCTTGTTCATCCGGATTTCAAGTCAACGCTTGAGCAGGTCAATCTGGAGGGTTCATTCAAGACTCCTTCCCTATCCCAGTTTTCCCGAGCGGTTCTTTCCCTCAACAAGATCACGGCAACACTGAATGGGACGCCATTTACCGGTAATTTCGATCTCAAGAATCTTGATGATCCATATGTCACGCTGGACTTCGACGGTGAACCTAAAGCGGCTGACTTGCTCAATTTCTATCCGGTAGACAATGTCATTGATGTTTCCGGATCCGTCAAAGCACACGTTTCTTTGTCGGGCCGAATTGCCCTCCTGAAGAGCACGGCAACAGCACAACAAGTAAAAACCGAAGGGAGGGTTGAACTCCATGACCTTAATTTTACCATGGGCAAGAAGGCGCTAACCTTCTCTAATCTGAACGGTACCCTGCAATTCAACAACAATGACCTTGCCATGAGTGACCTGCGCGGCAGTTTCGAGCAAAGTGACTTCCTTATCAATGGGTTCTTCAAGAACATTGTTACCTATGCCATCTTTGATAATCAGCCCATTGGCATCGAAGCCGACCTCACCTCAAGTTTTCTGGATATGGACCGGTTATTTGAAATTGGCTTCAGTGAATCGGCGACCGGCCCTTACCAATTCTCCATTTCACCAGTTATAAATCTGAATTTCAATTGTCATATCGATTCCCTTAATTTCAAGAAATTTCACGCCACCCATGTCAAGGGAGACTTACTGGTGAAAAACCAGGTCGCCGTTTCCCGAAGTATCAATTTGAATGCGATGGGTGGCAGGATTGATATGTCCGTCATTGTTGACGCAAAAAATCCGAAAGCCATCGACTTGATCACATCGGCAACGCTAGACGGAATTTTCGTGGATTCGCTCTTCTTTGTTTTTGGGAATTTCAAACAGGACTTCATCGAATACAAACACCTCAAGGGCCAGGCCATGGCCACCATTGCGCTGGAGGCAACGCTGAATCAGGCGCTTCGTCTTTTTCCTGAAACACTGGTGGCGGATGTAAGTGCAGCAATAAAAAATGGGGAACTCAACAATTTTGAGCCCCTTAAAGGCCTCAACAAATACCTCGATGACCAGGGTTTAAACAAACTTCGGTTTGCCGATCTAAAGAACGACATCCACATTGAAAACAAAACTGTCTTCATACCATTGATGGAAATCAGAAGCAATGTGACTTCCCTACAGCTCAGCGGTACACACACCTTTGATCAGCACATTGACTACCGTGTCATCGCTCCCCTTCGCAATAAAAAGAAAATCGATCCAGACGAATCGTTTGGCGCCATCGAAGACGACCTGCAGGGCCGTTCCAAAGTATACTTGAAAATTACCGGTACAACAGATAACTACAAAGTGGCCTACGACCAGGTAGCCGTCCGCAAGAAGATCACCAGCGACATCAAAAAGGAGGTTATGGAGCTCAAAGAGGCATTTCGGCTGAAAGGAAAGAAAAAGAAAAAGGAGCTGGAACTCAAGAAAGACGATTATTTCGACTGGGAGAATCATCCGAAGTAATTCGGTAATAAAACGAGTGCCAAATTGATCGGATTGGCTTCACTACTTTTACACGACCATGGTCTCCCTTCAGGCGCTTGTCCGACTCACCCGAATCTGGAATCTGCTTATCATAGGCCTCGCACAATACTGGGCGGCTATTTTTCTAATCGCATTGGATTCGGCGTATGATCCACGGCTTCTCCTGCTGGCACTTTCCACGGTTTTCATCGCTGCAGGTGGATACAGCATCAATGACTATTATGATGTCAAGATCGATCTCATCAATAAGCCGGAACGGGTGGTTGTAGGCAAGGTACTTTCCAGGCGAACGGTCCTGCTTCTCCATACTTTGTTCTCCGTTACGGGCATTGGTCTTGGCTTTGCCCTGAACTGGAAAATCGGAATTATCAATTTCATGTCTGTATTTCTGCTGTGGCTATACTCCAACGCACTGAAGCGATTGCCTTTTATCGGCAATTTCCTCGTTGCACTTCTGACGGCACTCTCGATTCTTGTGGTTAATGTGCTCTTTCAGCCCATTGTGGCTATTTTTTGGGTGTACGCCTTATTCGCCTTTTTCATGACGCTGATCCGGGAGATCATCAAAGATGTGGAGGATCTAAAAGGCGACGATACGTTCGGATGCCGGACACTGCCAATAGTTTGGGGCATTCGTCCTACAAAGGTTTTTATTTACCTCTTACTCATCTTATTCCTGGCGGTTGTCATCGCCATCCACACCTGGGTGAACCCGATGCCCGTACTTTTCTTCATGGCGTTTCTATTTCTGCCTATGGGTGCTATGGTTGTTTGGCTCAATCGAGCCGATACACGGAAGGATTTTTACAGGCTAAGTCAATTTTGCAAGATCCTCATGCTTGCCGGTATTTTCAGTATGGCTTTTCTTTAGATTATCTTGATGCCAGTGAACAACGAAAGAAGAATAAGAATTGCCTTGCTGGCCTCCGGAAGTGGAACCAATGCGGAAGCCATCATGCGGCATTTTGTCAATCATCCGCAAGTCCAAATCAGCCTGCTCCTGAGCAATAATCCAACAGCCTATGCCTTGGAGCGTGCAAAAAGATTTCAGGTGCCAACTTTCGTCTTTACCCGTGAACAATTCCGTGAAAGCGAAGTGGTTCTTCAACAATTAACGGAACACAAAATCACACACCTTGTTCTTGCGGGTTTTTTGTGGCTAGTCCCCACATGCCTGATCAACGCATTTCCGAACAAGATCATAAACATTCATCCGGCGCTACTGCCAAGGTATGGTGGAAAGGGAATGTATGGCGAAAGAGTTCATCAAGCGGTGAAATCATCAGGGGATGCGAAAACAGGAATAACCATACACCTGGTCAACGAACACTTTGATGATGGCAAGATTATTTTCCAGGCTGCCTGCGAAGTGAGCCCTTCCGATACGCCAGAAACCATTGCCTCGAAAGTGCATGCGTTGGAACAGCGCCATTTTCCAGCTGTCATTGAACGGTGGGTCACGGCTTAG
>JANPES010000162.1:0-2793 GCA_031423035.1 Cyclobacteriaceae bacterium
CGGCGGGCCACGCAGCGCTCCGTGAAGTTCCTCCGCTGGTTGCGCCAGGCCCTGCGCGAAAACCTCGCGGAAGAAGCCGCGGTGCCCCGCCTGGCCCACCTCTATGCCACTTCGTAGCCATCAGTTATGGACGCCATTCCAGACGGGACATGGACGCCATGGCAGACACCGGAAGAGAAGGACGGTGAAGGCTGGGAAGACGTTAGCACTCCAGAAACCCCATGGCTCCACTGTTCGATCGGTTATACCGGAGGTGATCCAACCGTTGACCCTTGGACATACATTCGCAACGGCCAGGCCACCATTCAACTCAAAACAGGCGGCCGTTCAGTAGCCCACAACGATCTGAATTTGTTCTCATTCTCCGGCCGGGCCAATGAGATTCCCCGATCCCAGTGGGAAGCCCCTGAGCCTGGATCGATTCCCATCAACCCGGAACGCATCGTTTTGGGTGCTGTCGGAAGGCTTGGTTACGATGGAAAACTCTATCGCATGTTGGCGGACAATCAGGAGGTGAACATCACTCCTACCGTATCTGATGTCCCCTACTACACTTTTTATGTCACGGCGCAAAAGCATAGGGTCGCAGTCACAGCAAACGGCCAATTACTCGATAGGCATTTTGTCTCAACTGAGTCCAAATTCCCAACAGGCCAAAAAATTATCTTCGCCACTCACATAACACCGGCACTTCCTGTAGCCAGCCCACTTGCAGGCCAAACCCAGTGGCACTTGAGTGAAGGATATGTAAATGCAATCGAAACAATAGTTGGTGGATTTAGAGATGATCCTCGTGTGCAGGTTAGATATTGTCACCCGGCACAGACGATTGATATTGGTAGATCCGCAGAGTCCATTACGCGTAGCCCTAAATACTTTAAGCACGAGCCGCTACTTGCAAACGAGGAAACTGGTGCATGGTATTTTAAAGGGGGTATGAAACTAGCCATATACCATACGGCACTTAAATTCTCTAACGGCCAACTCTTAACGATTAATACTCCTGGTATATTCGAAATCGAGCGTCCTGAATCCGGACCTTCTCCGCAAACATCATCATCGCTTTACTATGCATTTAAGAACACTTGGTATAGAAATCCAAGAGCCAGCTTGGTGAATGACGGCTCGTTGACTCTTGGTAGCGCCCTCGATCCAAATAGACAGCCAATGGGTTTTGTTTTTTGGACGAGGTCCAGCTTTCAGGGGAAGGCAAACTATATTCAATTGATCAATGCATTCTTCAGTGCCTCTCCATTGTTTAATTCTACTGACGATCAAATGCTGAAAGATGGAAGCGGTAGATACAATGTACATGATACAATTATTTCCAGAAATACAAGCGAAGATGTTTCCTTTATTGATGGGCCATCGACTTACGGTTACGTACCAATAATTAACCTGCTGACAACTGACTACCTGCTTGCTGATGCGCAATTTATTACGTATTTGCAGTATCGTCCTGATGGGCCAGATAATATTTGGATTACGCTAAAGCGTGTTGAATGGAATTGGTCGGCGCAAGCAATTCTTAGTCAAGGAACGTGGTCTATTTCGGTGCATGATTGTCCAGATCCAAAATATTATGAAGATGACTCGTTTCCATATTACCCAAGCACGTACACAACATTGGATAGCAACGCCAGAAATTAGACTGCATAGACGGTGTTTGGTATTATGGGTATTAGTGTTCGCATTCAATTGCTTCCATATTTCGATCCTCGCTGACGAAGCAATTTCGGCGTGGGGTCTCGCTACCAATGGCATTCGCGGTGGTATAAGTATTATAAAGCGCTCTGGCTATTCAAGCCCGACTTGTATGTTCTATATTCAAATTGTTGGAACAAACACCAACACGATAAGCGTGTATGCCCCAGGCAGCAGCAGGGCATTTGCTGTGAAATTATTTGATTCAAAGGGTCGCCAAATCCTTCCTATACGTAATGCGCCTGCATCGGGAAAATCGCTTTTGAGCAATGTGTCGGCAAAAGGTATGAATAGAAGTTGGTTGTTGGCTTCTGAGAAACCTGCGCAGCTAGCACATTTGAATTTAGAGGATTTGTTTGATTTGAAAAAGGAAGAGCGATATCGGATTGAAGCGGAGTTGAGAGTGTATAGGGACACCGGTAAACGTTACTTGGAGCATACTTACTTGCCGCAAATCACATCGTGGTTAGTGCCTTGATGCTGTATTCGAGCAATGTTATGAGATTGATTGCCTATGGGTTTACCGTCGTTGTGGCTGGCTTGTTGCTGGATTCAGATTGTTTTAGGGCTTTCGGAGTTCAGAAGCCGGCAAGGCCACTTTCACCTCAGATTAATGAGTTGATGAAGGAGCAATGGAAGTGGGCGCAGGAAGGCACGAGGGCCACGAATTACGTTACCGTTCACCTGCCGGGCAATGCCCGCACGAATGTGCATTGGGTGGAGTTCATCCCTGATACACTGGCACCCACCGGCATGGCTGTGGTCATCAATTCAAGGGATTGGCGTTTCGGTCGCTGGGAACCTTTTGTCACCAATTACCTGCTCACGTTGCCCTCTGGGGTGGTGGAAAACGAAGTGTGGTTCCTGTTTCGCTGGCCGGGCGGGGCGCAAAATGGGGAAATGCGGCGGATCACCGTTTCCAACGCCGGCCCCGTAATCGTCCTCACCAACCCCGTCACGCGCGTGGTTCACCAGTCACGCCTGCTTGTGCAAGGCTACAGCACCAAGGCCCTGCGGAGCCTGCACTTTGTGCTGACCAATGCATACGAAGAAGCCACCCCCGGCGAGGGGATGGTCAACGACCAGCAT
>JANPES010000163.1:0-4238 GCA_031423035.1 Cyclobacteriaceae bacterium
TCGCCCAATCGCGGGCACTGGCATATCCGTATGAAGATCCAACCCATGTGCCGGAGGCATCCGATTCAACCAACAAGGTGGTCATGCCGATCTTATGAAAAAGATTTTCGAAGCCGTATCTGGGATAGTTGGCATCACCTACTGTCTGCCGTACGATCTTAGAAAGGATATTGGTGGTACCGCTTGAGTATTCCCAATGAGTGCCGATCGGATACTTGAGTTTTTGAGATGCGGCAAAGCCACCCATGTCATCACTGTGTGAAAACATATTGTGGAACGTGCCTGGGGAGAAATAAGACTCGCTCCAGTCAAGGCCGCTGCTGGCCTGCATCAGGTTGTTCAACGTTATATTTTTTCGATCGTCGGATTGCCATTCGGGAACCGGGGCTGGTGCCTCGAGGCTAAGCTTTCCTTCCTTAACAAGAAGGGCGATGAGACCGTTGGTAAGACTCTTCGTCATTGACCAGCCCAACAGGCGTGAATTGCGCTCGATTCCTGTGGCGTAGCGCTCCCCAATAATTTGCCCTTCATACACAACAATTACGGCCAATGTGTTTTTTGGTTTCTCCGGATCAGGTTCTTCAAAGGCCGCATCGATTGCATCATTGATGCCCGCGTAGTTGACACCGGCAATTTCCACGTCTGCGGTCTGGTTACCCATGGGCCACGCAACCGTGTCTGGATTATAGTTTATGGGTGCGGGCATTGCTGGTGATTGACTGCGAATTTCGTCCTCACTTCGCTTGGCAAGGAGCGTGCACCCAATTCCTTTCTGGTAAATCGACTTACGGGTCTCCCAAAGGTAGGTAGCCGTTACCGAGGCAGAATCTTCAAATTCGAACTTCGCCATGTTCAGTGTCTGGAAGATCATTAATTCTCTTTCCAGCACACTTTGAGGAGTGCGCCCCTCGACGTATACGCATGAGCACATGATCTTCGATGCCATGCCTGCCAGTATTGGCGGAAATTTGATGCCGAGGTATGTGACAATAACAACAATCACACCGAGAAGAAACAGAAGAGCGTACTTGAAGATTTTTTTCATGGATAGGGATTACAACGATTTGGAAAGGATAAGTTTTTCCCAGGATTCAAGCCTTGTATCCATCATCCTAAACCAGAGTGGAGGCAGTAGGGCAACAAGAATCATGGTGGGATAACCAAATGGAAGCTGCGGGCTTGCATCATAATGGTCAAGCACCTGATACCGTTTCACTGCATTGTAGTGATGATCACTGTGGCGCTGAAGTTGGAATAGAAAGAAGTTGCTGACCAGGTGGCTGGCATTCCACGAATGCATGGGGTTGACCCGCTCGTATTGTCTTGGGGCCACCTCTCTGCGAGAAATACCGTAATGCTCAATATAGTTTACAAGTTCCAACAGGCTGAACGCGAGCACACTTTGTGTGGCGAAGAATATAGGAAATTCCCATACAATCCGTCCGGCCTGCAGGCTGGTGATCAAGGTAAGAGCGGCGCAGAATACGAGTGGTAAAATAGCGTAGAGAAGCATTTTGTTGTGTGGGCTCCAAACGCTCAAGGTCATTCGGTGGAGCGAACCTTTTTCAATCCCCCAGGCGTGCTTCCAACTTCCGAATGTGGTTTGAAACCAGAACGAGTAGAAATTTTGATGCTTCCGTGCTGTGGCCGGATCCTCAGGCGTTGCTACATGGACGTGATGTCCACGGTTGTGCTCAATGAAGAAATGCATGTAGCACACCGTCATCAGCAGGGCCTGGGAGTAGAATTGCTCCAGTTTCGATTTCTTGTGGCCGAGTTCATGTGCGACGGTGATGCCGATGCCGCCTGTGACCAGGGCAAATCCCAGTGTAAAGGCACCCCACTCGACGGGAGTTAACAAACCGCCAGCGGAAAAGATCACACATGCCCATGCGAACAATCCAAACTGGACAAAGACCCAGATGTAGGTGACAAAGCGATAATAGAATTCTTCGCTAACCACGGGTTTGATTTGGTCTGGAACATTGGTTGTATCCAAACCCATTGCGATATCAACGAGGGGAACAAGCAGAAATACAAAACCGATGGAGAGAAGATTCCACGCACCGCCGCCATAATACCCGGCAATCACCAACGCCGGGAGGATGAAAGCACTGAAAAATCCGATTTTCCTGAAGAGACTCATGGGCTCTAAATTACAAAGCTTCTAACCTCACCCCAAACCTTAACCAGGCCTCTCCTAAGATGAGAGAGGTGTACCTTCTCCCAGTGGTTTGAATTGCTCGAAGGCCTCTCGGCAGTTGTTGCAGAAATGAAGGGAGCGGCACAACGTGGGCCCGAACGGCGACCGCATGACCGTATCGCTGCTGTTGCAACGCGGGCAGACGGCATGGGCCAGAATGTCAATATCCTGGATAACACCATGGAGGTTTGGGGGTGGGGCAAGACCAAACTGTTTTAAGGCGGTCTTTCCCTTGACGGAAATGTTATCCGAGCTCCAGGACTTCTTTAAGGTCACGTTCACGACTGGATTCTTTATTCCGCGGGCCTTGAGAACCTCGATCACTTCATTTTTCATGTAGTCCATCGCGGGGCAGCCAACGAATGTTGGGGTCATTTCCACACGCACAGTGTCATTCTCGATGACTACCTCAGTGATAACGCCCAGGTCCACCAGGGACAGCACGGGAATCTCCGGGTCCTTGACTTCTTCCAGCCAGCCTAAAACAGTTTCGTTTGTCATGGGTAACTGATGGGATACGAGCCTGGTAGAATCTGGTTGATATGATGCTTCATGTGCTTGATATAATCGGCAGCGAGCCAATCGAGTGCTCGAAGACTAATTTCATCTTTGCCCGTGTTGCAGCGGTGTGAATATTTCTCAATCGGCATGTTGGAAAGGACGGCAACGATACGATGGTTCAGTAGTCTCCACAAGGTGACAAGATTTTCGGCAGATTCATGCTGGTAATCGTTGGCGGCCACCCAGAAATTCTGTTCATAGATGATGTGAGGTGGAATGATGTCGTACTGCCCAACAACAAACCGACGCAGGTTCGTGTGTGCGGAGTCGATGAGGTGTCCGAGCACTTCCTTCTTGCTCCATTTGTTTGGGGTTGGCTTCGCCTCAAAGTCTGCATCGGGCATGAAGCTCAGCTTCGCTGCCACGGAAGTCACTACCTGATTCAACTCGTTGACAATTGTTTCCATTTTGCTAGTTGACTACCTCCCATCTTCCGTCCTTGTCTTTCCCATAGGTGAGGCCGTTGCTCATTTCATGAACAAGGCGACCATCCGGGTTCTTGAGCTGCTTCCTCTCATCCACGCGGATACCGTTGTTTTCTTTGGTAAGAAACATGCTCAGGGCCTGGATTGTCGGGGGAATATCCGTCAGCCACTGATCTTCGCCCTCGCGCATGAATGCCTGGCTCATGGGAGGTAAAGTTAATGCTAAAGTTGATAGTCCGTGGTGGTGGGGTTTCATCACCCGGACAGGCAAAAAATACCATGATGATTAATGGAGCTTAGCGAAGGAGTTCAGTATGGAGCCGTCGGGCACGATTATTTAAGAGGATGCCATCGGTACGGGTGCTCCGGTAAGTCATTGGGGCTCCCTTCATAGCCCCTTTCGGCTCTTTTGGTGAGGGTTGGCCTTTCTATTTGTGCCTTAGGCGGTGGCAGATTGTCATTGGATTGGGATTTATCATGTTGAAGCGAAGTAGCTTTTTGACGCTTGAGATTTCGTGAACGGTACCTTAATCAGTCCTCAAAGGAATTTAGTTGAAAATATTCATCAAATACATGGTCAGTAACCGTTGCAAAATGGTGGTGAAGGAAGAGTTGAAGAAGCTTGGATTGCATTTCATTGTGGTGGATTTGGGCGAAGTTGAGATCATGGAGAATATCACGGAGGAACAGCATGGCCAACTGAAAGCGGCGTTGCTTTTTTCGGGACTTGAATTGATGGATGATAAAAGGTCCGTTTTGATTGAAAGAGTAATAAATGTGATTACTGAATTGGTTCACTATTGCGATGAGTTGCCAAAGGTGAATTACTCTGTTTATATCAGCGAACGACTAAAATATGACTACACCTACTTATCCAACCTGTTTTCGGAAGTGAAAGGCATTACCATCCAGCAATTCATCATCATCCATAAAATTGAAAAGGCGAAGGAGTTTCTGATGTATGATGAACTTAGCCTTACTGAAATTTCCTATAAGCTTCACTATAGCAGCGTCTCTCACCTTTCAAACCAATTTAAGAAAGTTACCGG
>JANPES010000164.1:0-7741 GCA_031423035.1 Cyclobacteriaceae bacterium
ATTCCAGAATGCGCCAGCCAGGAGGAGATCCGTGACCTTGGTAAATTCAGGGAACGTGGAAGCATACCGGGTTGGCTCTTTATGAAACTCGTCGCGATTAAAGTGCCCGCCTTCCTTACGTACATGGTAGTCCGCGCTTCCAAGCTGAACATAAACCGGTTCATCAAATGTGCGGGTGAGGTATTCGGTAGGGCTCACTTTTCGAATGCCCGCTGTATCCAGCGTTTCCATCGCTCCTTTGGCAACGCGGCCTGCGCCGGTAAGGGCGATCTTGATGGGCGGGAGGTTCGCCTTGCGCAACTCAAGCTTCAGGTCGTTGATGTCGAAACATTCAAAGGCCCGGCGAAGCGTGAACAACCCAAAGCGCTTGCCATACGTCAGGATGCCATTGTAGGCGCCAACAATTCCGGCGAAGCGCCCAAATGCAACCAGGCGGTTTCCCTGTGAATCTCTAAGCGCTTCATAGTCGATCAGACGGATGTTGAGCCGGAGTATTTCCTGGAGAAGTTTCTTGTTGTAAGGCTGTTTTTTCAGGGTATGTGAGAAGAAAAGATATGTTTTGTTTGCGATCAAGTCGGGAATCTGAACCTCTTTGATGCCCATGAGAATATCACAGTCGTTGACCTCGGACACAACAGGAATATCAAGTTCAAGATATTCCTTATTCTGAAAGCATCGGACTGGACTGCTCTGCGCCACCAGGGTTACATGAGAAAAGCGCTGGACGATTTCCTCTGCCTGAAGCGGAGAAAAGGCTACGCGTTTGTCGGGAGGAATGCGTCCCTCGCGGATAAGGCCGATGGTGATTGGGTTCATCGCTTGATTTGATTCATGCGTTAACTCTGAAAACTGAATTTTCACGCCAAGGCGCCAAGAACGCTAAGAGCGAGAAACCTCCTGTATTCTTTGCGGCCTTCGCGCCTTTGCGTGAAACAGATCTTTGCACAACACTCAAAAGTAGCTACTATTCGTTAGACCATTGTCAAATTCCATATCTTTAAACTGAATGGGCTATTTATTACTCATCGGTGGTTGGTTGGTGTACTTCCTCTTGCATAGTGTGTTGGCGGCAACATCCGTCAAGCAAGCCATGAATCGCTTGTTGGGAAGCGGGTTTCGTTTTTATCGACTTTTGTACAGTTTGTTCGCAACTTTGGGATTGATAGCGCTTCTTGTGGTTAACAGTAATATTCCCGCGACATATTTTTTTGAAAGTGCTGGCATAGTCCGTTACCTCAGCCTCATGCTGACAACGTTCGGAGTCATGCTGATCCAGGTGTCGTTCAGGCAATACCGACTGAAAGGATTCCTGGGCCTTGCTCCGGAGGAAGCCACACTAAGAAGAAATGGAATCCTGGATTGGATTCGACATCCGATTTATTCGGGACTCATCCTGGTAACAATCGGTTTCTTTCTCTTCATTCCGAATCTCCCCACGGCGATCAGTTGCGGATGTATCCTGATTTATCTTCCTATTGGAATTTATCTGGAGGAGAAGAAAATGATAGCCGAGTTTGGACAGGCCTACGCTGACTACCGAAAGGAGGTTCCTGCGCTTGTCCCGAGGTGGTCCCGGTTCAGTGAAAGGTGATATTACGCTATCTCTCGAGGAGCCCACCGAGCAATGAGCTCCCTTCTTTTCGTCGATTCGACCCGTAAGGCGAAAGCGCCTGCACCAGTTTACGGATAGGCATGGACTGCAACCAAATTTTTCCGCTGCCTTTCAACGTGGCGAGATAGATCCCCTCCCCACCAAAGATCATGGACTTGAGGCTTCCGGTAGTTTCCACATCAAAGTCCACCTGCGATTCAAAAGCAACAACGCACCCGGTATCTACGCGAAGGGTTTCATTGTTGAGCGTACGCTCGATAACGGTTCCGCCAGCGTGGACAAACGCTTTTCCATCCCCTTGGAGTTTTTGGAGAATGAATCCTTCTCCACCGACCAGGCCAGCGCCGATCTTGCGGTTGAAAAAGATGCTAAGCTTTGTACCAAACGCGGCACAAAGAAATCCATCCTTCTGAACGATCAGTTCGTTGTTGCGGCTGGTCGCGAGGTCAATCGGGATGACGGTTCCTGGATACGGGGCTGAGAAGCCCACTTTAGCTTTTTTATTTCCGCGATTTGTGAAGTGCGTCATAAAGAGCGATTCACCGGTGAGCACGCGGCTTCCTGCGGAGAGGAGTTTATCGAAGAGACTCTGATTGGCTGCAGATCCATCACCCATCTTGGCCTCAAACTGAATGCCTTCTTCCATGAATAACATGGCTCCGGCTTCGGCGATGACCGTTTCGAGGGGGTCGAGTTCAACTTCAACGATCTGAATGCTTTCCCCTTTGATTTGATAATCAATCACGTGAGAGTTCATAGGCATGTTTATTTCTTGCGAGACGGCTTATTCTTTTTCTCCAGGTCGTGTTCCTTTTGTTCAATCAGTTTCTTGTCTTCCACATGATCATCGAGAAAAGCATTGATCTTCTCGATGTTCATGCTCGACTTGATTTCTCCGAAGGAATCAATGGATACTTCGAGTCCGCTCAGGTTCTTATGAACGCGGGGCTTGCGCGCAGGTTGCGTTTTTTTCTTCGCTGCTGGTTTTTTGGCCATGATTATTTCTTGACTAAAGGCAATGTTTTAATAGCAAACTGGATTCTCCGGCTGGTTTCTTCCCCGCCAAGAATTTCGATGGTCTGCATTAAATCTGGACCTGAAGTTCCGCCCGTCAGGGAAATGCGCAAGGCTGCCAATACCTGACCGGGCTTAATTCCTTTTTCGGCTGCGACGCTCTCCAGGATTGACTTTGCTTGTTCGGTGTTCAATGCCGGAACATTTTCCACGGCAACTTGGTACGATTCAAGAACTTCAATCGCTTCAGTAGTCCATTTCTTCGCAACGGATCCGGGATCGAAGGTGGTTGGGGCAATAAAGAAGAACTTTCCTTGCTCCCAGAACTCCTGTGGGAACGTAACACGTTCTTTCAGGGCAATCACAATCTGGTTGGCACGCTCGTGAGTACACAGAATGTTCTCTTTTTTTAGCTCATCAAGGAGATACGCGGCGAGCGTTTCTGCAGACTTTGCCCGAAGGTAGTGTTCATTAAACCACTGTGCTTTTTTGATATCAAATTTGGCTCCTGCCTTTCCAACACGTTCCAGCGAAAAAACAGGGATGAGCTCATCCATCGAAAAAATCTCTTGTTCGGTGCCAGGATTCCAGCCCAGGAGCACCAGAAAGTTGATCATTGCTTCGGGCAGGTAGCCGTGTTCACGAAATCCTTTGGCGACTTCGCCGGTCTTCGGGTCTGTCCAATTAATTGGGAAAATTGGGAACCCCATGCGATCGGCATCGCGCTTGCTGAGTTTTCCGTTCCCATCGGGCTTTAACAACAAGGGAAGGTGAGCAAACTGCGGCATTTCTTTTTCCCAACCAAAGAAACGATACAAGAGTACGTGGTGCGGTGCGGATGGCAGCCATTCTTCTCCGCGGATCACGTGTGTAATTTTCATCAGATAATCGTCGACTACGTTTGCCAGGTGGTACGTGGGCATGCCATCAGATTTCATCAGCACCTTGTCATCCAGTTGCGAAGACTGCACGTGCACATCACCACGGATAAGATCAACCAGGTGAATCTCTTGTTGTTCGGGGATCAGCAGCCGGATGACGTGCGGCTCACCCGCTGCCAACCGGCTGGTTACATCATCCGCCGCCAATGACAGCGAGTTCTTCATCTGCATCCGGGTGACATGGTCGTACTGCGCATTGGGAGTCGCATGCCGCATGGCTTCGAGGTCCGCCTCTGTGTCAAAGGCGAAGTATGCCTTACCACTGGCAATCAACTTTTGGACGTACTCTTTATATATGTGTTTTCGTTCCGACTGTCTGTAGGGTGCATAGGGCCCGCCGATGCCGACGCCTTCATCGATTTGAATCCCGGCCCAGGCCAGAGATTCCACGATATATTCCTCCGCACCGGGCACATACCGATTCTGGTCGGTGTCTTCGATTCGCAAAATCATGGTCCCGCCGGTTTGCCGGGCCAGAAGGAAATTATAGAGGGCGGTGCGGATTCCACCGATGTGCAGGGCACCGGTGGGACTGGGAGCAAAACGGACTCGGGCTTTCATACAGGAAGCCCAAAGGTACGAATTTGGGTTACGCTACGATGCGGCGAATGGTTTCCTTGGTAGTGGCCAGGTGCATTCGGAAATTTGACCAAACGATGAAATACACCAGGAACAAAAACCCGGAAGCCATCCAGAACGCATAGATCCCCTTGTGCTGGTAGGTGAGGATGGCGGCGCCCAATGCGATGAGTACAGTCCACAATTTAAGTAACAACTGGATGGTGGGAAAGAGTGTGTAGCGCAACAGGAGGATAGATCCCGTGGAGGTTGTCTCCGCCTGGCCGATAACCAGCGGCAAATAATGATTGGCCCTGCGGGTACGGAGAGAAATTCTGAACCGATCGTCGAGAACCCATCCGGTAAAGAGGAGTTCCGGTTCATCGGGCTGAAGGAAAGTTTTAGCGGATGTGCTTACCGACAGGCGTTGCAGTACATCCTTCGTCGATCGGGACGAAACGAGAGTTTCGCGGTAGGATGGTAGCAGAGAGATCACTTCACGGCGATGCAGGAGATTTCAACATTCACATCTTTTGGCAGGCGACTCACCTCGACGGTTTCGCGGGCAGGGGGCTCAGAGGAAAAGTAGGAGCCGTACACGGCATTCACTTTCGGAAAGTTGTTCATATCCTTTAGGAAGATGGTAGTCTTCACGACATGCGCAAAATCAAATGAAGCGACTTTGAGAACTTCATGCAAATTCTTCATTACCTGGTGAGCTTCGTCCTCAATGTTGGTAGTGATCAAGGTGCCCGACGACTGCTGAATTGCGATCTGCCCGGAAACAAAAAGCATATTTCCGGCTTGTATGGCCTGGCTGTAGGGGCCGATGGGCGCCGGGGCGTTGGGGGAAAAGATTACATTTTTTGCCATACGATTCTCTGTTACTTTTGATCAAATATCACTATTTCGGGACAGAATTGATGATCCTGTGAACTTGTGAAGGAAGGATGCATTTGCGACTGCTACCTTCCCGAGTCAACAAGTTTTTCGTGTATGTTTTCCAATTGTGTCCTGAATCCTGGTAGTTCTATTTTTATTACGTTCCAGACAATGGAAAGGTCTGTTCCGAAATATTCATGGATAAGTTTGTTTCGCATTCCCTTTATTAACGTCCAGGGAATTTGTTTTTCAGTGTTTTTTACGTCGTCGTCAAGTTGGGCCACGGCCTCTCCAATGATGTGAATATTTACAAGCAGGCCTCAACCACCATATAGTTAGAGGTGAAATCATTAAAGGAAAGACTCTTTGTATAGTCCTGCAGATGATTTAAGCAACTCAGGATGTCCTTAATGACCGATGAAGGAAGTCTCCTAGACATAAACAATATCCCTTTCTACGGAAGGCAGGTAGTCAGCCTTAATGGAGCGCTTGGGCACTACGTCTACTTTTGTTCCAAATAATTCCTCAATTTCCGTTGCCAGTGCGACAAAACTCAGGCCCATGGGACCATTGATTTCAATGGCAATATCGATATCGCTGTTTTCAGAAGCTTCCCCCCGGGCATAGGAACCGAATACCCCCAATGCACCAACTGGATAACGCTTCTGCAATTCGGCTTTGTGAAGCCTTAGGATTTGAAGTATTTTTTCAAGCGTGTACATATTGCAAATTGGTCAATGACGGCGGGGATTGGGTGTAGAGGCCACATTTCCTGCCATGCGATCCAGGTGTTACTTTTGATCAAATATCACAAATTCGGAGCATAAACTTAATGACTCCTGTCAGGTTCAGCATGGAGATTCTCGTTATCGGTACAGAAGAGCAAGCCACAGAATGCCGCCAGAAGTTCGGCGGGAACCACGCCTTACACGTGGTTCAGGGGGTTGATTTAGCGACTGAGGCACTTAAGAGTGCAGCTGTTGTCTTTGATTTTGTTACGCCGGGCGATTCTTCAAGACTCAAAGCGTATAAGAACGCAGGGTTACCAACATTATTTTTCGACACAACGCTGACACGACTCAGCGATTTAATGGAGGAAGCAAGGGATTTGAAAAATCCAGTGTTCGGATTCTGCGGCCTTGGCACGTTTGTAAACCGGGAGTTGCTGGAGGTAGCGATGCGAAAGGAAGGCGACCGGCCAGTGCTGGAATCGGTTTGCTCAGCTCTTGGCACAGACTTTCGGATAGTGGCGGATCAGGCGGGGATGGTTACGCCGCGGGTGATCTGCATGATTATAAATGAGGCGTACTTTACGTTGGAAGAAGGAACAGCTACGCGAGAGGATATTGATCTGGCGATGAAGTTGGGGACTAATTATCCGTGGGGCCCTTTTGAGTGGGGAGAACGGATTGGGTTGGGGAATGTTGTTCGTGTATTGGCGGCGGCAGGTGAGGAGACGAAAGACATGCGATATCAGGTGTGTCCGCTGCTCATGAAATCTGCTAAGACAGGCTGAGAATTATGACCTGTATTTGACTAAGTCAATTGATGAAGCTTACAGTAAATACACTTCCCTTTCCGGGAACGGACATCACCGAAAGATCGCCCTTTTGTTTTTGCATGATCTGGTGGGCAATGCTCAGGCCAATTCCGGATCCGTCTTTCTTGGTGGAATAGAAAGGCACGAAAATCTGGTCAATCTCCTCCGGCGGAATGCCGCACCCGGTGTCTGCGATGAGGAATTCGGTGTACTGTCGGCCTTTGCTCACCGAAAGCTGGATCATTTTCCCATCCTTCATATTCACCATGGCCTCAATCGCGTTTTTGATCAGGTTGATGAGTACTTGCATGGTTAGGCTCCGGTCTGCATGGACAAAAACATCACTTTCTACCTGAATCTGAAGTGTAATATTCTCCTTTTCGAGATCCTTGACGAACAGGTGTTTGATTTCATCGGCCATTTCCCAGATCGCAATTTTGTTCATCTGGGGTTCCGGAACCTGGTTGATGCTCTTGAAATTCCGGACAAATTCTTTCAGGGACGTGCTTCGTTGGTCAATGGTCCGGAGGCTTTCCAGGACATCCTGACGTTCTTCAGAAGAGAGCGGCCGGTTTTCCGTCTCGGCAGATTTTATCATATCATACATGTAGGAGGAAAGCGTTGACAGCGGGATGGCTGAATTAGAAATCTCATGGGTGAGGACACGAAGCAGTTTTTGCCAGGCCTCGGCCTCTTTCGCGGCCAATTCACTGCTCACATCAGTCAGGGCGATTAGTTTCAGATTCTTTTCGTTGAAAATAAAATGCCGGGAGGCAATGGACAGGAAGGTTGGCCTTCCTTTGAGCACAAGTTTGACTGAGGTTTTTTCCCCATCGCGAATTGTTCTCAACAATTCAGGGAGACTTTTTTCGATTCGCCATAAAGAGTCAATCTTCTGGAGAAAGGGAATTTGAAATAGGCTTTTGGCCGCCTCGTTGACCAAATACACTTCATCGTTCACTTCCTCAAAGCATATCAGCGGCACGGCTGCATGCTCCACGACCACTTGTAGCAATTGATGCTGCGACTCTTTGTCGGACCTCAGACTTTTGAACGTTTCATTGAGTTGATTAAACGCCTGATGAAGGTCATAGTCGTCGGACCGCTTGTTCGCGGCAAAGGTCACCGTGAAATCATTTTGCCTCAGCGATTGTAAAAAGGAGGTAAGTTTTCGCTCGGAGAGATCGACAAACC
>JANPES010000165.1:0-5118 GCA_031423035.1 Cyclobacteriaceae bacterium
GGGAAGCCCGCGCGCCTTCTCCATGCTTCAATGTGCTACCTCCGTGTTTCTCACTGCAGCTTGTCCTGTTTTCCGTAGGCCCTGAAACCATTACACTCGTTTTCCTGAAGTAGCTTTCCTCCATGAAGCGGCTCCAGCATCACATCCGAAATTTCTTTGGCTTCTCCCGGACGGAGACCAATGCTTTTCTGCTTTTCATTCCGCTCATTGCAGTCATCCTGTTCAGTGAACCCGTCTATCATCAACTCACCAGAGATGACAAAGATCCCTTTACCAATATTTCAAAGACAGACAGCCTGTACGCTTTGTTTGCATTAGCCGAATTGAATCAGGCTACTGCCAACAAACAAAAGGCTGACACCACCCAGCTTCATCCCTTCGACCCAAACACGGCCACGGAAAGCAAGTTGATCTCCCTTGCTTTGCCAAAGTCCCTCGCCGGACGGATTGTGCGGTATCGGGAAAAGGGCGGAAAATTTAGAAAGAAGGAAGACGTACTTAAAATATTCGGCATGGATACCAACTGGTATAGAAGGGCAAACCCATGGATGGTATTTGAATCCCAAAAGCCACTCCCAAGGTATTCTGCAAAGGCAACCACAAAGCCGAAAGACCGTGAAGACATCAACACAGCAGACTCAATACAACTTGACGCCGTTTATGGCATAGGTCCGGTACTAGCAAAGCGCATCCTTCAATTTCGGGACCGGCTTGGCGGATTCATTTCCATGAACCAGCTAAAGGAGGTGTACGGCCTGGATAGTGTGGTCGTGAAAAATCTGTGCAAGAGATTTGAAGTGAAAGTTGGATTTCAACCGCACTTGATCATTCTCAACGAAGTGAGGCTGGAGGTGCTGATGGCCCATCCATACGTTTCCAGGCGAGAGGCGCAGGCGATTGTCGCTTATCGAACACAACACGGCGCATTTGACTCGTTGGGGCAACTTAAGGAAATCAAGTTGATTGATCCAAAGTGGATGGCGCGGATACGGGGCTATGTGCAGGTTGCAAAAAATGAGTGACGGCCAAGCATAAAGATAGAACACAAGAGACTTGGACTCCCCACCCCTGGCCCCTAAAGGGGGATGACGTCTTCCCGCAAAGAAGGTCTGACAACCAATTGCGAATAAGTTTGCTGGCACTCGCCATTATCACGGTCTGGGCAATCATCAACAGCTGTTCTGACCATTCCTGGATCAAATTCTGGTACGCACGGCGAAGTTAACTTAATGTTGAGTATCATGTAGTCCGGTGTTGAAGATTGAGCCTCATTTCAATTTATTCACATCGTCGAGGTAATAGCAAAACTCATGTTGTGTCATACCAATTTTCGGGTAATAGGAAATGGCAGCCGGGGCCGACAATAAGATCAATTTGGCTTCGGGAGTCTCCAACTTTGTCCGCCGAATCAATTCCTTTCCGATGCCCAGTTTCTGATAGGCCACATCCACGGCCAGGTCGGACAGATAGGTACAGTAAAGGAAATCAGTAAGGGAACGGCTGACGCCCACCAGCTTTCCCTCGTCTCTTGCCGTGACGATTAGATTACCGTGATCCAGCATCTTTTGCAACCGCTCGGGCTGGTCAACGGGTCGCCGATCGCCCAATGTGGATCGGATAAGAATGTCTTTGAATTCATTTACGCTCAAGTTCTGCTCGATATCATATTCAATCATGAGATACAATTTTCTGATTCATGGCTATCATTCAGCAAATACACACAACGCCTAGCGCATCCTTGGAGGGTTTTCCTAATCGAATCTGGCCACATTTACCAAGCATTGAGCGAAGATAAATATGGTGAATTAATTCGCTACTTTACGAGCTCACAAAATGGTTAACCATTTCCACACCACATAAAATAGGTTTTTGGTCCAGCACCGCCTTTGCCATTGGCAATATGATCGGTTCAGGGATTTTTCTTCTTCCCCTTTCGCTTGCTGTGTATGGCGGCATTGGGATGATTGGTTGGGTAGTCTCCGCAATTGGCGCAGTTATATTGGCCTACATGTTTGGTGCATTGGGAAAGTATGGAGCAAACTCCATTGGGGGTCCTTATGTGTACACGCGATTGGGACTGGGTGATTTTACTGGGTTCCTCGTGGCGTGGGGATATTGGATTTCGATCTGGGTTACCAATGCAGCCATCGCTGTCGCCATCGTTGGCTACTTGAGCGTTTTCATCCCCATATTGGGTACAAGCGATTTATTGGGAATTGTAACCGGCCTGGGATTTATTTGGCTGTTCACCTGGATCAACTCAAAACCACTTAAGACTGTAGCAAGCATCCAGATCATCACTACTTTGCTAAAGGTGATTCCAATTTTAGGAATAGGTTTGTTTGGAATATTCTATATTCAATGGGACCATTTCATACCACTGAATATAAGTGGTGAGACCAATCTGGCTGCCGTTATTGCCACCAGCACATTGACAATGTTTGCCTTTCAGGGTATGGAGAGCGCGGGGGTTATAAGTGGGGATACGGATGATGCTATTACCATTGTTCGCAGGGCAACCCTCATTGGAACCGCAATTACCATTGTTGTTTACTTAAGCAGCTCCTTGGCAATCATGGGCACCATTCCACCTGAAGAGTTGATTCATTCCCGGGCTCCGTTCGCAGATGCTGCACAGACTTTTTGGGGACCCGCAGGAAAGTACATTGTAGCGGGATGCGCTGTGATGGCAACCATGGGAGCACTAAATGGCTGGATACTGCTTCAGGGAAAAATACCGATGGCCGCTGCCCAGGATCAATTGTTCCCATCAGTCTTTGGAAAACTCAATCGCAACAATTCTCCAATTTCTGGAATTATCATTTCCAGTATACTGGCCTCCCTCCTTATGATTTTAAATTTCTCAAAGAGCCTTCTGGATACCTTTACTTTTATGATTTTGCTCTCCACCCTTACCTCGTTGGTTCCCTACTTACTTTCTGCGGCAAGTTTGGCGATCATCGAGTTAAAAGAACGCAGGAAAGGATACCAACGCAATATTTGGGTTTCACTATTTGCGTTTCTCTTTTGCCTCTTGGTAATTGTGGGTTGCGGTCCCGAGGTCGTATTCTATGGATTCATTTTACTGATGGCAGGTGTTCCTTTTTATGTACTTCTGACTAAACGATCAACAGACACTAAATTGAAGTAATCCGATGGGTAGCAAATTATTTTTTGTTGATCCGGATATAGCAAATGCAGAGACTCTACCCGGTTCATTTTATCGTGATGATCAACTTTTTGAAAGAATGAAAGATGACATATTCGTCAAATCCTGGCAGTGGATTGGGGACAGTGCCACCTTGCTCCCATTGGACTCGTTTGTTCACCCCATTGAATTGCTGGAGAATTACTTGAGCGAACCTTTGGTGTTGGTGCGGGAGGGTGATAAAATGCGCTGCCTGAGCAATGTGTGTACGCACCGGGGTAATCTCGTCGTGCATGATCCGGGCAAAGTCAAATCGTTGTCGTGCATGTACCATGGCAGGAGATTTGGACTCGATGGCACTTTTCAACACATGCCCGAATTTAAGAATACAATGAACTTTCCCCGGGATTGTGACCATCTTCGGCGATTTAAGCTTCATGCGTGGGGGCCATTCCTATTTACAGGCCTGGAACCAGAAGTAGATTTTTCGGTTATCGAAAGTTTCCTCAACAAGTGGGTTGGCTTTTTGCCGATACATGAGTTCAAATATGATCCCTCCAAAAGCAGGGACTACCTGGTCAATTGTCACTGGGCCCTATACTGCGATAACTACCTGGAAGGGTTTCATATTCCTTTTGTTCATCCGGAACTCAACGCAGTACTGGACTACAATACATACGAAACTGTGATTTTTGAATATGGCACACTGCAGATTGGTTTTGCGGGTGGAGCGGAAGAGACTTACAACATACCAGCTGATCACCCATTGTCAGGCAAACAAGTAGCAGCGTTCTATTTCTGGATTTTCCCAAATACCATGCTTAGCTTTTATCCATGGGGTGTATCTATAAATCAGGTAAAGCCTATTTCCTCATCAAAAACAAAGGTGACTTTCCGCAATTATATTTACGATGAAAAGAGATACGGAAGCACAGCAGGACCACTCATGGATAAAGTGGAAAGGGAAGATGAATTTGTGGTTGAGGGCGTGTCCAAGGGATTGCGCTCCCGCTTCTATAAGACCGGCAGATTTTCACCCAACCGGGAACAAGGTGTTCACCACTTCCACAGAATGCTGGCGGAAAGGTGCCAGTGACCACTTTAAACTTTCTAACAAAGGCACTCGAACCAGATGTTTATCAAAATCATTACAACCCATCACAGCCTCCGCTTCAACAGCCAATCCTTCTGCGCATCATCCCCCATCAAAAACACATGCTCAGAAAACCGTTCAAATCCCCACCTGGCATAAAATTCCTGAGCCTTGGGATTTCCTTCCCACACACCTAACCATATCCATGCATAGCCGGTTTGTTTCGCATAGTCCATCCCTTCACGCATAAGGGCTGCGCCGATTTTCCGTCCATGAACTTTCTCAATGACGTACAGTCGCTGAAGTTCAATCGCATTCTTTCCGAGCAGTTGCTGCGCCTCATTATTTTCTCTCAGGCGCATAAAACCAGCAAGTTCATTCCCAAAAAATGCGAGGTAGTTTCTGGATCCAGTTTCGGTCAACTCCTGCCGTAAGGTGTCAAGTCCATAAGTCCGGTCGAGATAAGCTTTTATGTTAGCCTCTGCGTTTTGGGGGCCAAATGTGGTTACCAACGTATCAATGGCGATGCGCTGGAGGGCAGGAACGTCATCAGGGCTAGTTAAACGAATGCTCACCATAGTTCAAAAATAAAATAACCCGGCGAGCCAGGGTAAGGATTATCGGTGGAAATCCCCCGGGCCTTAATTCTACAATCCGAAATATCCTAACAATTCCACTAATCAATCCTACAAATCCAACAATCCTCCAATCAAGGTCACTTGTCCTGAAAATTCTGGAAGGTGTATAGCACACCCAGGGACAGTGCCTGACTAAACTGCGGGCTGCGATCCTGGTCGAAGTCGTAGAGAAAAATGCCACCAAGGCTCACGTTTATAAACTTGTTCACCTTCGCCGTGAGGTTAAGGTCAACCCGATG
>JANPES010000166.1:0-16019 GCA_031423035.1 Cyclobacteriaceae bacterium
CAAGGGTGTACTAATACAGCCACACCCTTGCTCCCACTCAACACCTTGTGATACAATGACTTTCCAGGTTCCCGCAATCCCTGATTGGGAGAAGACAGGCGCTGCTGGCACGAGGGCCACAACATCCTCCTTCTTGCAGGAGAACAAAACTGTACCGCTTAGGATCGTAAGCAGTGCAAAATAACTGAATGCCTTTTTCATGGTCTTATTTTTTTTATACCAATATGCAATCCTTTGCAACCGCATTGCAGGCACTTCTTGCAAACACTATGGGGAAATTTGCAAATGACACAAAACCCTTTGCGAATGAAATCTGAAACGAGGGGATAGTGAGAAATCTGAGGTTAAAGGGCCAAACCGAATAGCGATGAAGGCTACACAACCTAGTGGATCAAGAACCAGGGGATTCTAACTGAATGGCAAGAACTATGTCTGTTTCGCTGGTTACTTTAAATCGATCATCAACCCGGTAACCTACTAACCAGATAATTTCCTCAGCAGAAGTCAACACGGTCACCCGATTCTTGTCGCTGACCGGAATCCGCTCATCAATTAGAAAATCACTGACCTTTTTGGTTCTTTTCATCCCCAGGGGAATAAAAGCATCACCCGGTTTCCAACGACGCCACAAGAGTGGAAAGCGCAAGCGGGAATAATCCAGGCTGGCATTCGCAGGGTCTTCTGAGATGACATCCCGCTTTTCAATGTGCAGATTCAAAACCCACGGGCCCAGCGCCACTTTGTCCTGCCCGTCTTCCACAAGGACATCATGGAACTCAGCTTCTCGCGGCGAAACGATTATATTCTCCCGATCGATAACCGCAATATGCGTGGCCGACAAAAACCGGGTACCGGATTGTGCTGCGATTGCCGCCACCAATTGCTTGCATCGGTCAAATTCAAAGCCGTATGGCCGAAGCCATTCATAACAAACAAAGGCAGGGTTCCCGAGCAAGAGCAACAGGCTCTTGTCGATCAGCAAATTCCTTCCTTCAATTCGGGTAATGCCGTCTTTCAACTGGTCCAGTCCGCGCCGCATCAATTCGGAGGCACCCTGCAGTTTCTCAATGGTCCCGGCAAAGGTCTCTTCCAGAGATGGATTGATCTCCTTCAATTTCGGAATGATCTCGTGCCTGATGAAATTTCGCTGGTAGTTCGTTGCCAGGTTACTCGAATCCTCACGCCAGGAAATCTTTTCTGTTTTGGCGAATGCCCCAATTGCCTCACGGCTGGCGAAGAGAAGTGGTCGGATGATACGATCATTTTTCCGCGGGATGCCCGTGAGCTGATCGAGGCCTGAACCGTTTGCCCAACGAAGGAGAACAGTCTCCACATTGTCGTTGAGGTGATGGGCAGTAGCAAGCCAGTGATATTTCCCTTCCTCCAACAATTCATTAAACCAGGCATAGCGAAGGTCACGCGCAGCCATCTGAATTGATATTTTCTTCCTTTCGGCATAGTTCTTGGTATCAAATCGCTTCCCGTAGAACGGGATCTTATGAACGCCACAATACGTACTGACGAACGACTCATCCACATCAGATTCTTTTCCGCGGAGTCCGAAATTGCCATGCGCAACGCCCAACGGATATCCACATGCTTGAAAAAGGTGAAGCATAACCATCGAATCCAATCCTCCGCTCACTGCAAGCAGAATCCGATCGCCCGGCTCGACGAGATCATTTTGCTCGATATATTTTTGGAACAGGGTAAGCACTACTCAAAATTATCAAAAGTCAGCGGGTCTCCCTGCCTTTTCTAACTTTGCCCCTGAAATGAAGAAAATTACCCTTTTGGCTCTGCTGATTCTCAGTCTTTTAGACTGCATGGCCCAGAGAAAGGTGAAGCTTAAGCAGGCGGAAACCCTACGCGGCTCCATGCAGGATGGGGTGCGCGTCGATTGGGTAATTGGCAAGGTTGTGTTTGTCCAAAATCAAACAACCATTTACTGTGACTCAGCCATATTTAACAAATCAAAGAACTCGGTAGAGGCCTATGGACACATTCGCATTATCGAAGGTGATTCAGTGACCGTAACGGCCTCGCGACTTACCTACGATGGAAACAAGAAGATTGCGTACCTCCGCAGGAATGTTGTATTTAATAAGCTCGAGACAGCTACACTGTATACCGATTTCCTTGACTACGACAGGATAAAAAATACGGCCCGCTATTTTAATAATGGAAAATTGGTGGACAGCACAAACACACTTACCAGCCAGAAAGGTTATTACGACCTTAACGCCAACCTGGCTTCTTTCAAGACCGAGGTCGTCGCCGTAAACAAGGAAAATACCCTCCGCTCGGATACGCTGCAGTATCACTCGCGCAGCAAGGTCATTTTTTTCCGCGCCTACACGGAGGTCCGTGACAAGGAAAACAGGACGGGCTATTACGAAAGCGGGTTCTATGATACAAAATCCAAAAGGTCAGACCTTGCGGAAGGAGACTTTGAAACCCCGACATACAAACTAAGAGGCGCGAAGCTCTTTCTTGATGATGTCAAAAAGTTCTATCGGGCAAAGGGCGATGTCGTCATGACATCCAAAGAGGAGAATATGCACATCTACGGAGATGACGGATATTACGATAAGAAGAACCTGATCTCCAAAGTGTATGGCCATGCTTATGTGGCGCGGATCGCTGAAGAGAACGATACTTTGTTTATTTCCGCAGACACGCTAGTGTCAATCGACAGTACGGATCCAAAAAAGAAAAGACTCCTCGCCTACCACAACGTACGCATCTTCAAGAACGACCTTCAGGGGAGGGCCGATTCACTCGCCTACCAGTCCAGCGACTCAACCCTGTATTTCTATGGCAACCCGGTCTTATGGACTGAAGGCAATCAAATGACGGCCGATTCAATTAACGTCCTTCTGGTCAACAAAAGAATCAATCGAATTCATATGATTTCGACCGCTTTTGTAGCCTCAGTAGATTCGCTGAATAACTTTAATCAAATCAAAGGCCGTATGATGACGGCTTACTTCAACGATAAGAACATTCATCATGTAATCGTCGAGGGAAATGGCGAAAGCGTCTACTTTGCGCTTCAGAAACTGATTGAGAAAGACTCCACACAAAACACAACCATCGTCTCTGGAATGAATAAAATCATCTGCAGCAACATGAAGATCAATTTCAAATCGGGCAAGATCGATAACATCAGTTTTTATGTGAAGCCGGACGCATCCTTTATCCCTCCCCATGAATTGAAAAAGGATCAGATCCTGCTCAAGGGCTTTCAGTGGCGCGCTGAAGATCGCCCGTCACGGGGGACCGTGGTGCAAAACTAGCCGTGACACGAGGTCCTGCCGACGGAATTATTGCGTTAGCCTCGGAATTTTTTAGCGATTCCTTTTGAGTTCGGTAATCTTTGACCTATCTTTTCAATTGAGTAAGTGTGCAATTATGATACGGTTCGTTTGCGTTCTCTTCTTTTGCCTGGCCGGCTTTTCGGTATCCAGTCAAGGAATCGAATGGCTTGATCGGCAGGAAGAATACCAGGCCGGATTAGGCCAAAATACCCGAATTCCCATTCGCCTTCGAAATTTGTCTGATCGGGCCCAGACCCTGGTGGTCAGAAAGGCGTCATCAGATCTCAATACCAACCAAAAGGGCTATTTCTGTATCGGAGATGAATGTTTCGATGCGCTTACAGACCAGGTAACGAAGCGCCTGGAACCTGGAGAAATAGCAACTAACCTATTCTTTGTAGTTGAAACCGGCTTGTCGGCAACATCCAATTCCTTTCGATTCGAGGCATTTCCAAAAGGAAGCCCCCAAATGGGTCTGGAACACACTTTCCTGCTAAGCATTGAAGAAAAACCGACCCGGGCATTCGTTTACCAGTCCAGGGACATAACGATCCACGATGTATACCCCAACCCGGTAACAGACCAGCAGGCCTATATCAATTATCGCCTTTCTGATGAAAATATTAAGGCAAAGGTTGTTGTCCACAACATCCTGGGAAGCGCTGTAGGGGAATATGAGCTTCCTTCCTTTGAAACAAAGGTTAAAATCCAGGCAGAAGAATTGTCCTCGGGGGTCTATTTCTATACTGTATACCTCGACAATATAGGTGTGCTTACACGAAAGCTGGTTGTCAGGAAATAATCTCGCTCGCCCTTCGTTTTTAGGGTAAATTTCAGATATCTGGGCTGAGATTGTATATTTGCGCCCTTCTTTATGAGTAAGAAACTAAGAGTTGGGCTTTTCGTTGTCCTAAGCATTGGGTTACTGACGTCGTGCAGCAAGTTCCGCCAAATTCAAAAAAGTGAAGATTGGCGGATTAAGTACGATGCAGGGCTGAATTACTACAACAAAAAAGACTACTACCGCACAGCGATTCTCTTTGACGAGATTCTCCCTATTGTCCGCGGGCTTCCGGAGGGCGAGAAAGTGGAATTCGCACTTGCCTATTGTCAGTATCATGAGCATCAATATCTGCTTGCTTCAAGTCAATTCAGAACCTTCTTTGAGACCTATGGAAGGAGCGCACAGGCAGAGGAAGCCTATTTCATGTATGCCTATTCCCTGTATGTTGTTGCTCCAGCGGCCAACCTGGATCAGACCAACACCGTCGAGGGAATGAATGCCATGCAGAATTTTATCAACCGGTATCCGACGAGTGAATTCCGGGAGCGCGCCAACGAGGTGATCGTTATAAGTCAGCAGAAACTCGAAGAGAAAGGTTACGAGAATTCCAAGCAGTATCTTAAAATCAAAAGTTATAAAGCGGCTGTAATCGCTTTCGATAATTTCAAGAAGAACTTTCCCGACTCTAAGTATCTTGAAGAACTGGCCTACCTGAAGGTCCTTGCCGAATATCGTCTCGCGAATCAAAGCTTTTCATCCCTGCAACTTGAGCGCTACACGAGCGTCGTCAATTTTTATCAGGAACTCGTAGACAACTTTCCCCAAAGCAGCTACCTGAAGGAGGCTGAAAAGCTCTATTCAGAAAGTCTGGACAAGATTAACAAACTAAAAAACAATAACTCTTAGGACCATGGCCAATCAACCTTCTATCATCACACGCGACGTAGACAAGATCGCAGCGCAAACCGGCAACGTATATAAATCGGTTGTTATTATTTCGAAACGGGCGCGTCAAATCGCTATCAACATCAAAGAAGAACTCAACAATAAACTCGCCGAGTTCGCCACAACCGTCGATAACCTTGAAGAGGTATTCGAAAACCGCGAGCAAATTGAGATCTCAAAATTCTATGAGCGCCTCCCCAAGCCCACAACCTCTGCCTTGGAGGAATTCATGGACGGAAAGATCATGCACCGGCAGCGTACGGAGGAAGTAAAGCCTGCGGTATGATATGTTGAAAGGGAAGAAGATCCTTCTCGGCGTCACCGGAAGCATTGCCGCATTCAAAGCTGCTTTGCTCGTGCGGCTGCTCGTAAAGCAATCCGCAGAAGTGAAAGTAATTATGACGGCTGCAGCACAGGATTTTATAACTCCCCTTACCCTCTCTACCCTGTCGCGCAATCCTGTGCTAACCCGGTTTCAAGATGATGACACCGGAATGTGGAATAATCATGTTGAGCTGGGCTGCTGGGCAGACGCATTTGTTGTCGCGCCCGCTAGCGCCAACACACTTGCCTGTATGGCCCAGGGCCGGTGCGATAACCTCTTGCTTACCACATACCTGTCCGCACGATGCCCGGTTTTCCTGGCACCTGCCATGGATCTGGACATGCTGGCTCACCCTGCCACACAGGTCAATCTCAGAACACTTCAATCTTACGGAAATCACCTTATTTCCACCCAGGTTGGCGAATTGGCATCTGGGCTAACGGGCGATGGACGAATGGCTGAGCCCGACGAAATCGTTGCCCAACTACAAGAGTTCTTTGATTCAAAAAAAAAGTTAACAGGTAAAAAAGCGCTTGTTACCGCCGGGCCAACATACGAAGCCCTTGACCCTGTACGTTTTATCGGAAATTATTCATCCGGAAAAATGGGATTCGCAATTGCAGAAGCGCTGGCCGAACAAGGCGCCCAGGTTGATCTGGTTTCCGGTCCGACCCATGAACGAACCAGCCATTCAGGAATTTTGATTCATCCGGTTGTGTCAGCCGACGAAATGTATACGGCATGCACAGCGCTTTTTCCAAACATTGACATTGCCGTCTTGTCGGCCGCGGTTGCCGACTACAAACCCGTGACCCGTGCCGATCAAAAAATGAAGAAGGTAGACGGTCCCCTTTCATTGGAACTAACGCGCACCCCCGACATCGCTGCAGAATTGGGAAAACAAAAGAAGCCGGGCCAGGTTCTTATCGGCTTTGCCCTGGAGACAGAGAATGAACACCAAAACGCAGAAAAAAAGTTGATCGCCAAAAATTTTGACTTCATCGTACTAAATTCCCTGAATGATGCCGGTGCCGGCTTTGGCCTCGCCACAAACAAGATTGAAATCATCAGCCGGGCCAATGGGGCTCAAAAATTTCCGCTGAAGTCAAAAAAAGAAGTCGCCCGCGATATCGTTAATGTAATTCTGGCGCAACATGCTTAAGTCGCTCACCTTCCTGATTCTTATTTCCTTTCCGGTGTCTATGTTGGGGCAGGAGTTGAACTGTAAAGTGACCATTAATGCCGATCAGATACAGACTTCCGATCGGGGAATATTCAAAGACATGGAAAGGGCCATCGCCAACTTCATGAGTACCCGAAAGTGGACGGGTGATACCTATAAGAACTACGAGCGGATCAACTGTTCTGTTTTTCTCAACATCAGTCGCATGCCTTCTATCGGCACCTTTTCTGCCAGCGCACAAATAACACTTGCACGCCCTGTGTACAATTCCAACTACGAAACTGTGCTTTTCAATTTCGCTGACCGGGAATGGGAATTCGAATACATTGAATCTCTGCCGCTGGAGTACAACGATAACGCATACATCAGCAACCTTACTTCAATGCTTGCCTACTATGCCTACATCATTTTGGGGATGGATTACGATTCATTTAGCGAACGCGGGGGTGACCCCTTCTTTCAAAACGCCTTGACGGTGGTCAACAACGCGCAGTCGTCCAATCGGCCCGGATGGCAATCTATTGGAAGCACAAGAAATCGCTATAACCTGATTGAAAACTTAAACAATCCGCAAATGGCCGAGTTGCGTAAGAGCCTTTACCGGTACCACCGGCTGGGGCTGGATAACTTTGATAAAACCCCGGATGAAAGCCGCCTGATTGTCTTAAATGTCCTGAAAACCGTCAAGAATGTGTGGCAGATATATCCAAGTTCCATCTTTGTTATCTCTTTCTTTGATGCGAAATCAAATGAATTGGTTAATGTCTTTTCAGAAGGAAACCTGGCCGTACGGAGGGAGGCCTATGACATCCTTACCGTGGTCGACGCCAAACGAGATATCTATAAAAAGATTATCTCGACAAATTAGAATCCCTTGCTAATTTTGGTCAGGCATGCTCACCCGTCTGACGATACAAAACTACGCCCTGATCCGGCATCTGGAAATGGCTCCTTCCAGGAAGCTAACGGTGATCACCGGAGAAACCGGCGCGGGCAAATCAATCATGCTGGGTGCCATCGGATTGCTTCTGGGAAACCGGGCGGATACCAAAGTGCTTTGGGATGAAACTACAAAGTGCATTACAGAAGGGCAGTTCGATATAAGTGCCTACTCCCTCCAGTCGCTTTTCGAAGAGCATGAACTAGATTACAGTGATCAGACAGTCATTCGGCGTGAAATCAGCACCGGCGGAAAGAGCCGGGCATTCATCAATGATACCCCGGTGACCCTTGAAGTCATGCGCAGCATAGGCAGCCGACTGATGGACGTTCACTCACAGCATGAAACCCTTGAACTTGGCTCACACCGTTTTCAACTCGACCTGGTAGATAGCTATGCCGGTAACGGCTCCTTGGTCAACGCGTACGAATCCGCATGGAAAGAGTTTCAACACGCCCGCTCAGCCTATGAGACCCTTTCCGCCGAAGCCGGAAAGCTAAAAGCTGAATTTGACTTCATCAGGTTCCAGGTCAACGAACTTCAGGATGGCGCCTTTCAGGAAAACGAGCAAGAATTGCTGGAATCTGATCTCAAAGTGAGCGAACACGGAGAAGATATCAAATCCCGGCTTAACCAGGTGCTTGCGCTCCTCGGACAATCAGATGCCTCTGTACAGACAAACCTGACTCAGGTGATCGGATTACTCCAACCTGTGAGGGCCTTCTCGCCAACTCTGGAGCAATTGGCCTCGCGTCTGGATGTTCTCCGGATTGAACTGAAAGACGTCGTGCGTGAGACAGAGCTTGAAGAGGAGAACATAGAAATAGATCCAACACGCTCAAGAATAATTCAGGAACGCCTGGATATGCTGTACGGCCTCTTGCAAAAGCATCGGCTGCCTAACATTGGCGCGCTACTCCAGTTGCAGCGACGGCTCGAAGAGCAGGCCAGCAGGACCATCAACCTGGATGAGGATCTTGCCACTGCGGGCGCCAAATTTGAACTTGCAAAAAAGAGTCTAATCACAGCAGCAGATAAACTCAGCGTCTCTCGGGAAAAGACTTTTCCCGCACTTTCCCGTGATTTGGTAATCCTGCTGAAACCGCTGGGAATACCCCAGGCTGTGCTGCAGGTGGAGAAAAAGAAAACCGAACCCGGCCCCAGAGGTACGGATCAGGTTGAAATCCTATTCAGCGCCAACAAGGGGATTGCACCCCGACCACTTGAAGCTGTCGCCTCCGGGGGCGAATTTTCCAGGCTGATGTTTTGTGTTAAATATGTGCTTGCAGAGAAGAGCGCGCTTCCCACGCTTGTCCTCGATGAAATTGATACCGGTGTTTCTGGAGAAATCGCCATTCAGTTGGGCGTTATGATGCAGGAGATGGCCAAACGCCATCAGCTGATTGCCATCAGTCACCTTCCGCAAATCGCGGCAAAAGGAGATGCTCATTTCCTCGTATTCAAGGATATGTCTAGTCGCAAAACAAGCACAGAAATAAGAGCACTCAACGAAGAAGAGCGGGTGGATGAAATTGCCAAGATGATTGGCGGGGCCAAACCCTCCCCCCTCGCGAAAGAAAATGCCCGCGAACTTCTCGGTGCATAATTCAATTCGGAAAGGACTGTAGCCCTTCAGCGGTTCGTCGAGAATTCACGCCTTTACTTTCAATCCATACACAGAGGTTCGCCAAGAATCCAGCTATTACTTTCCCCTGCATTCTCTGTGTTCTCCGTGCCACCTCCGTGCTTCTCTGTGCAACATTTTCCACTGAGCCCACAGTGAAATCCACATCGGTTCGCTGAGAATCCAGCCCATTGCTTTCCCATGCATTCTCTGTGTTCTCCGTGCCGCCGCCGTGCTTCTCTGTGCAACATTTTCCACTGAGCCCACAGTGAAATCCACATCGGTTCGCCGAGAATCCAGCCATTGCTTTCCCCTGCATTCTCTGCGTATCTCCGTGCCGCCTCCGTGCTTCTCTGTGCAACATTCTCACTGAGCCCACAGTGAAATACATTTTAGTTCACGAAGTACGCACCCCGTCGTGTCTCCCTTTGTTCAATATGAACCATCTTGTATCTTGCTGGAAACCATTCTGGGATGAACGCATTCCTTTCCAAAACAAGACTTGTCGGACTACTCCTTGGCCCAGCGCTGTTCAGTTTGATCCTTTACTTTGTCGCTCCCGGCCTATTGACTGAAAAAAGCATTACGGTCCTGGCACTTGGAGCCTGGATGGTCAGCTGGTGGGCTACCGAGGCGGTACCGATTCCAGTGGCCGCACTTCTTCCGATGATTGTCTTCCCGCTCCTGGGGGTCTCGACAGTACGTGAAGCGTCTGCACCTTATGGCGATCCGGTGATTTTCCTGTTCATGGGCGGATTCATCCTTGCGCTCGGATTAGAAAGGCATAAGTTGCACCAGCGAATCGCGCTAGGCCTGATTCGCCTCACCGGCACAAGTGGCAACGGCATCATTCTCGGATTCATGCTGGCGACCGCGCTCATCAGTATGTGGATAAGCAACACGGCGACTGCCATCATGATGCTCCCGATTGCAACGTCCGTTACTTCACTCCTCGCTGGAGAAATGGGCGGCGGAAAAGATCCGAGGTTTCAAAAGTTTGGAACTGGGCTAATGTTGGCTATCGCGTACGCAGCCAGTATTGGAGGAATGGCTACGATCATCGGCACACCACCCAATGTAGTTATGGTAGGGTACATGAAACGCTTTTATGATCTCGACGTAAGCTTCTCGAGCTGGATGATTGTCGGGATTCCGATGATGGTCCTTGCGCTGACTGCCTGCTATCTGCTGATCACGCGCGTACTCTTCGTAAACCTGTTGCCTTCCATAGCAGGCTCCCATCAGCTGATACAACGGAAGTACCAGGAATTGGGCAATATCTCCAGGGAAGAAAAAATGGTGCTCACTGTTTTCTCTTTCACCTGCTTCTTCTGGATTTTCCGACAGAACCTCAATGGGCTGTTGGAAAGAAATCTGCTCGATGACACAACCATTGCGATGGCTGGCGGAGTGATTATGTTTCTCATTCCAACCGATCTAAAAAATCACAAGTTTCTCCTGGAGTGGTCTGACATGAAGGAACTTCCCTGGGGTATCCTGCTCCTCTTCGGTGGCGGGCTATGCCTCGCTGACGGGATGGAGAAATCGGGCCTTGTTCAAATTGTCGGAAACTATTTCTCACAACAGAAAGATATTAACCCGTCCATCCTTATCATCTCGCTTACAGCAATCTCTATGGGTCTCACCGAACTGATGAGCAACGTGGCCCTGGTGACCATCTTCGTTCCCGTTGTCTTTGGAATAGCCGACGGATTTCACATCAACCCCATCTGGTTGGCGATGCCCGTAACGTTGGCCGCAAGTTGTGCTTTCATGATGCCGATCTCCACACCCCCCAACGCCGTGCTCTTTGCTACCGGGCACATCCGGATGAAGGACATGATCAAAACCGGCTTCCTCCTCAACCTGGCTTGCCTGGTAATCATTTCGATTCTTGGGCTGACGATTATTCCCTGGATATTCCAATAAAAATAGGTTGCCACCAAAAGTGACAACCCGCGTTAGTGTTTGTACTGGCTTATGACTTCACATTTCTTTTTTCCTCGAGGAAATAAGAGATGCCAAGGCCAAGGCCTCCAAAGATAAAGAGCATTGAGAAATAGCCCGTTTCCTCCATGTTGAACGTGCGGTCTAGCCAGTAGCCCATCAGGAAGCCAATGCCGACACCGATCAAAAGGAATGACCACCGGAGGGTTCCTCCCGTCATCCTGTTTTTCTTGAAAGAATCAGGTGCCATTCCTTTTTCAATGATTGCCATCCGCTCGAGGTTCTCGAATTTTCGGATATAGGCTATCATGACAAAGGCACCCAGGGTGATAATGATTGGCAGCAAAACGCCTAAAATGGGAACAATTACTTGGTCTGAATCCATAACAATGTTGTTTTTCTCCTTTGACGCCAAGGAGCATAAGTCTGGTTACACGCTGACTAAAAATAGTGACCCTTTCTTTTGCTTTGCAATATGTAACTTCAGGATCAAACCAGGCGTCAAAGGGCTGTGATTTCACTTCAGGAAGAAAATGCGTTGATCGACCAGGTTCTGGGCGGCAAACAAGAAGCGTATGCCCGTTTAGTTGATCAATATAAGAGCTATGCCTTCACTATCGCGTTGAAGATCCTGAACAACCGGCCTGACGCAGAGGAGGCGGCGCAGGATGGATTTATCAAAGCATTTCACTACTTGAAGTCCTTCAACCGAAAAGCCCGATTTTCTACATGGCTATACCGCATCATCTTCAATACAGCTATCAGTTACAAAAGAAAGAACAGGCACCCCATGGAATCTCTTGAACACCATGACCGGGGAGGTGACACCGATGAATCCGCGCTAGAGTCGGCAGACAAGTCCGCGTTCATTGCAAAAGCCATGGAACAGTTAAACGAGGCTGACCGCATGGCCATCCAACTGTACTACATTCGGGAGTTTAGCCTGGAGGAGGTAGCGGAAATGATGGGACAGCGGATGAATACATTGAAAGTACGAGTACATCGGGCCCGGCAACGGCTTGCCGACGAACTCACACGGATATTGAAGGAAGAAGCACTAACTTTATGAAGTATGGAGAAGATGACTAACGATCAGGAAGAAAGCCTACAGGATTTCCTCGACGGCAAACTGGAGGGAGCTTCGCTTCAACAACTGAAGCGTGAACTCGAAGGCTCACCGGCATTGCAACAACGCCTGGAAGAACTGCGGCGCGTGCATACCTTTTTAGGATCGAAAACTTTACAATCGCCGTCTCCCCGCTTTGTGGAACGCGTGATGCAAAATCTTTCCAAAGCCCCACTATCCTACTATGCCTCTCCGAAAAACGGACTCATGCTGCTGGTTGGCGTCATGATCGCCTCGGGCATGCTCGTCATGGTGATCAGCGCCGGCACCTTTGATCAAATTACCGGGCTGATCACGTTTGACGAAATAGTACCCGTTAAAAAGTATGTTACTCCATCTATACCTGCCCTACACATAAACGGAAAGCTGCTCATGAAGGTGCTGATCGGCATCAACCTGGTTCTTGCTTTTCTTGTGCTTGACAGAACAATTCTCCGGCCGCTATTCCAGCGGAGAGCCGGAAGTCATTCGCTCTAGATAAGCAGGGTTCTGGATTCAGCGTTGCAGCTTTGGGCTCCGCTTAATTTAGCATTCGGATTTCTTTCATTGAAAATTTCCTGATCGATCCATCAACATGGATACAAAGTCTTCCGAACTCATCTACATCCTTGATCATCCCAATAAAATGCTGCCCTTCAGATTCGAATGACTGGAGCTGCCCATACCGATACAAGGATTGCATATACCTGCTGCGTATTGCATCCACCTGACCCGAGCGAAGTTCCAGATACGCTGCCTCAAGCGCACTCATAAGATGCTGAAAGACATCATCCAAAAGCAAGGCCTTACCCACTACTTGAATGAGCGAAGTGGCACGAGGAGCTGAAAATTCCATTTGATTGACATTTAAACCAATTCCAATGATTGACAAAGAGAGTGTGCCGCCTCGGGATTGATTTTGAATAAGAATGCCCGCAATCTTTTTGTCATCAACAAAAATGTCATTGGGCCACTTTAATGCAATTGTCCGGGAAACCAGACTACGTAACCCAGCTGCAAAACCAAGTGCAATGGCCATATTGAGTTGAAACTGATCTTTCGTATCAAGAAACTTTGGCTTGAGCAGCAAAGAAAAAGTGAGGTTCATCCCCTGGCCGGATTCCCAAGAGTTACCCTGCTGTCCACGGCCCTTGGTTTGATGATCTGTGATCAGTACTAACCCTTCGGGCAAGTCAGCGGTGCGGATCAGTTCGCCGAGAGAGGAATTTGTGGAGTGACATTCTGGCACATAAATCAGTTTTTGACCCATGAAAAGGGTATTGGCAGGGATTTTATACAAGGTATTTTACTTAGTTTTACGCGTTGTAACAAACCGAAGATAGTGAATGGCGAAGAGAAGGAAAGCTGACCAATCTGAAAAGTTAAGTCAGCTGGTTGTAAAGGGGATGCAAGAGAAGAAAGCCAGCAATATTATCGTCATGGACCTTAGAAAAGTGAAGAACGCTGTGGCCGATTTCTTCGTGATTGGCACTGGAAACTCCGACAAGCAGTTGGATGCCATCGCTGATTCCGTTCAGGATGAAGTTTTCAAGGGGCTAAAAGAAAATGTCTGGCACTCAGAAGGAAAAAACAATAAAGAATGGATGCTGCTCGACTATAGCAACGTGGTAGCTCATGTATTTCGAAGGGATTTGCGTAGCCTCTATTCTCTGGAAAGGCTTTGGGGTGACGCGGAGATCACCGAAATCAAGGATTGAACCAATTTTATCATTGCACGTTTAGCAGATACCATAAAAAAGTAGAGAACCAGCATGGCTGACAAGGAGAGAAAAGACACAAATAGCAATATGGGCGGGCCGCGAATGCCCAAGGCAAACTACCAGATTTGGATCATCCTGGGATTAGTAGCCGTTATCCTGGGCGTAAGCTACTTCAGCAAGACCAGTGAGTTGACAGAAATCCAATCCAGCCGGTTCGAGGACATGGTCCAAAGCCGTGACATCAAGAAACTTGTCCTGGTTAAGAACGAAGAACAGGTTGAGATTACGCTGAAGCCTGAGGCATTGCAAAACGCCAAGTACAAGCAGGAACTCGAGCGCAATAGCCCGTTTGGCCTGAGCGCCGGTGGTCCGCATTATAAACTTAAGATTGGATCAATCGACAAGTTCCTCGACAAATACGAACAAATCAGCAAGAACATTCCCCGCGAACAGCAAGTTGACTTGCGCGTGGAAGAACGGAACGATGTGGGTGGCATGCTCTTCAACTGGGGATTCCTGTTCCTGCTCCTCTTCGGCTTCTGGATGCTCATGCGCCGGATGACCGGCGGCGGAGGTCCGGGTGGTCAAATATTCAACATTGGAAAATCAAAAGCAGCGCTCTTTGATGCCGAAAGCAAAGTGAAGATCACCTTCGAAGATGCTGCCGGCCTGGATGAAGCTAAGGTGGAGATCATGGAGATTGTAGAATTCCTGAAGAACCCCTCCAAATTCACCAAACTCGGAGGAAAAATTCCAAAAGGAGCTCTGCTTGTTGGCGCCCCGGGAACTGGGAAGACATTGCTTGCAAAAGCAGTTGCCGGCGAGGCTGGGGTTCCATTTTTCTCTCTATCAGGTTCAGACTTTGTAGAAATGTTCGTGGGTGTAGGTGCCGCACGTGTGCGCGACTTGTTTAAGCAAGCCAAAGAAAAGGCACCTTGCATTATTTTCATCGATGAGATTGACGCCATCGGTCGTTCACGTGGACGTGGCCAGGTGCCTGGCGCCAACGACGAGCGGGAAAATACATTGAATTCACTCCTGGTGGAGATGGATGGTTTTGCCACTGACAGCGGGGTGATCATTCTTGCGGCAACTAACCGCCCGGATGTGCTGGACTCTGCATTGCTCCGCCCCGGGCGATTTGACCGCCAGATCAGTATCGACAAACCAGATATCAACGGACGCGAGGCAATCTTTAAAGTTCATTTGAAACCGATCAAACTATCAAAAGAAGTCGATGCCAAGAAACTGGCCGCACAGACACCTGGTTTCGCCGGCGCCGAGATCGCCAACGTATGTAACGAGGCTGCATTGATTGCCGCCCGTAAGGAAAAGAAAGAAGTCGAGATGAGCGACTTCCATGATGCCATTGACCGTGTTATCGGTGGGCTAGAAAAGAAAAACAAACTTATCTCACCAGAAGAGAAGCAGATTGTTGCCTACCACGAATCCGGGCACGCCGTGGCCGGGTGGTACCTTGAACATGCTGATCCCCTGGTGAAGGTGAGCATTGTCCCCCGCGGGATCGCAGCACTGGGCTACGCTCAATACCTGCCCAAGGAACAATTCCTCTACCAGACTGACCAGCTTATTGACGAAATGTGTATGGCCTTCGGTGGCCGTGTAGCAGAGGACATTGTCTTCAACAAGATTTCTACCGGCGCCCTGAGCGATCTGGAGCGCATTACCAAGATGGCGTACAGCATGGTAACCGTGTACGGAATGAACAAAGAGATTGGCAACTTGTCCTATTACGACAGTAAACAATCCGAATACAACTTTGCAAAACCTTATTCTGACTCTACAGCAGAGAAGATCGACAAGGAAGTGAAGGCGCTTATTGACTTTTGTTATCAGCGCACGAAAAAGCTCCTGAACGATCACCGTCCGCAACTTGAAATCATCTCGAAAGAACTCCTGGAGAAGGAGATTCTTTTTCAGACCGATCTCGAGCGACTCATTGGCAAGCGGCCATTCAGTCACCAGACGAACTACGAGAAATTCACAAACTCAAACGGAGCGGTGAAGCCGGAAGTCGAAGCACCAAAGGCAGAGGCAACACCAGCTGCAGAACCGAGTGCTCCACAGGACGCGAGCCCGCAGAGCTAGACCTATTCTTCGCGTC
>JANPES010000167.1:0-3989 GCA_031423035.1 Cyclobacteriaceae bacterium
AACTCCGATAAGATGAGCGAGCGCTTGGTCATTCTGGGGGGAGGAGAAAGCGGTACAGGTGCCGCCATCCTGGCGAAAGCCAAGGGGATGGACGTCTTTGTTTCCGATCAGGGAACATTGAAAGATGCCTATCGCAATGAATTAAACCAGCACGCCATTGCGTTCGAAGAAGGGGGGCATTCTGAAGAGAAAATTTTGACCGCACAACTTGTTGTGAAAAGCCCGGGCATACCAGACAAGGCAGACATCGTAAAGAAAGTACGCAGCAAGAAAATTCCGATTATCGATGAAATTGAGTTTGCCTGCCGATACATTAAAGGCAAGATCATTGCTATTACCGGGACCAACGGGAAAACGACCACCACACTACTTACCTATCATCTTCTAAAAGCTGCAGGCTTCAATGTGGCACTGGCGGGTAACGTAGGCGAGAGCCTTGCAAGGAAAGTAGCCACAAGCGACTTCGATTGGTATGTCCTTGAAATCAGCAGCTTCCAGTTGGATGGTACAAAGACTTTTCATCCACACATTGGAATACTGCTCAACATCACACCGGACCACCTGGATCGCTACGAGAATAAGATGGCCAACTATGTCAATAGTAAGTTCCGGATGATTAAGAACATGGGCTCGAAAGACTATTTCGTGTACTACGTCGACGACAAGGTGGGTGGTGCAGAGGCAAGACATCGGTCAACCGAAGCATATCGGGTTGAGATCTCGCTTGACCCGGAAGCCATTAGTTCAGCGCGTTACGATGGAAAGAAAATGGTGTTTCAGTTTGGTAAGAAGTCCTTCAAGATTGCCCAGTCCGAGACAACGCTAAAGGGTGCACACAATCTGATCAATACGATGGCAGCTGTTTCGGCAGCCCACCTGGCTAAGGTTCCTGATGCCCGCATCCGGGAAGGGTTGAAGACTTTTAAGAATGCACCTCACCGCCTTGAACACATTGCCACCATCAATGGAGTAGAATTCATCAACGACTCCAAAGCGACCAACGTGGATTCTGTGGTATATGCGCTTGGCAGTTATGAGAACCCGCTTATTTGGATTGCAGGTGGAATCGATAAGGGGAATGATTATGCGCTAATCCGCGATGCAGTTAAGAAAAAAGTGAAGACCCTCATTTGCCTCGGCAAGGACAATGAAAAGCTTAAGTCTTTTTTTGGATCCGTTGTACCTAAGGTCATGGAAACTCAGGATGCCCGCGCCCTTGTGCGTCTTGCACTGGACGCGGCAGAGGCTGGCGATGTGGTGTTGTTATCCCCTGCGTGCGCAAGCTTTGATTTGTTCAAGAATTACAGAGATCGGGGAGATCAGTTCCGTCAGGCGGTGCTTCAATTGAAGGAAGAAAAAGAGAAAGTAAACATTTCGTGAAATGAAAAAGGTCAAGGAATGGGCAGACAATAATTTGCAGGGCGACCCGGTCATCTGGGCGGTCGTTTTTGCGCTATCAATGATCAGTATTCTGGTCGTCTATAGCTCAATTGGTACCCTGGCATACAAGCGAACAGTAAGCCCGGAAATGTACCTCGTAAAGCACACCTTCATGGTCATTCTCGGACTGGCCGCTATGTGGGTAGGTCATAAAATTGACTACCGATACTATTCACGCCTTTCCCGCTTTGCCCTGTGGGTGAGTGTTCCCTTGCTGGTTTATACATTTACAAATGGTACTAGCATTAATGATGCCGCACGGTGGATAACGCTACCGATTCTAAACACCTCTTTTCAGCCTTCGGATTTTGCCAGCCTTGCACTCATCATCAACCTGGCAAGTATGCTTTCGAAGAAGCAGCAAAATATTGAAGACATAAAGGAGTCCCTGATCCCGATGCTGATTTGGTGCGGAGTGATTTGCGGACTGATCGCTTTGACAAATCTATCTACTGCTGTCTTGTTGTTCGCAACCTGCATGCTGGTCATGTTTATTGGCCGCGTCCCGGTAAAGTACCTTGCCATGCTGGTATTGATCGGCTTGCTTGCGGGCGCTGTGGCGCTGAAGTTTGGGGTCCGCGGAGAGACGGCAAAAAACCGGATCCTGAGTTTTATCAATGGCAGTGAACTTCCCTTTCAGGCCAAGCATGCGCGCATTGCTGTGGCGACCGGAGGAGTTTTTGGCAAAGGCCCGGGGAACAGTGATCAGCGTAATATTCTCCCTCATCCCTATTCAGACTTTGTATATGCGATTGTAATTGAAGAATACGGACTGATTGGCGGCGGCCTGGTTCTGCTCCTGTATCTCATACTCCTTCACCGTGGAATGAAAGCAGCTTATAATTCAGAGCATGCCTTCGGTGGCCTCCTGTCTGCCGGCCTCAGTTTTGATTTGGTATGTCAGGCCATGGTAAACATGGGTGTTGTTGTGGGCTTGGGGCCAATCACGGGTCAGCCTTTGCCCCTGATTAGTATGGGTGGAACAGCCATGATGTTCACCGGGCTTTCGGTAGGAATCATTCTCAGCGTTAGTCGTGGTGAACAAGAGGAGAATTGGGGACAGGCGACGTCTGCAGACGAATCGAAGAATATGGAAGCAAAAGCAGCATGAGAACCATTGTACATATCCTGGGGGGAGAATTCAGGTTGCAAGTTTCAAGACGCAAGTCTGGAAGCGGCAACTGGCTCCAAGGGACTTGCGACTTGCAACCTGCGACAAGCTATTTTCAAGGAAACGACTTCAGTTATACGAATTGAATTGGAACCGAAACAACCATATCGTTTAATCATCAGCGGCGGCGGCACGGGCGGCCATGTATTTCCCGCAATTGCGATCGCCAATGCATTCCGCGAGCGGCATCACGATGCGGATATCCTGTTTGTTGGTGCGGAAGGGAAAATGGAAATGGCAAGGGTCCCTGAAGCCGGCTATCGCATTATCGGACTGTGGATAGCAGGTATCAAAAGAAGTCTCTCACTATCCAACGTGATGCTTCCCCTCAAATTGATAGCGAGCTACTGGAAGGCAAGGCAGATTGTAAGGAATTTCAAACCTCATGCTGCCGTTGGAACAGGTGGATACGCCAGTGGACCGCTCATGCTCGCCGCCACCCGGCTTAACATCCCGACACTGCTTCAAGAGCAAAATTCGTACGCTGGACTTACCAACAAGAAGTTGGCCGGCAAGGTCCAGCGGATATGCGTCGCCTATCCGGGCATGGAAGCCTATTTCCCTGCGGGAAAAATCAGGTTGACAGGAAATCCCGTGCGGAAGGATATCGTGGATGTTTCGGAAAAGCGCGAGATAGCGCTTAAGCATTTTGGATTCAAAGACACGGATCGGACACTCCTTGTTCTCGGCGGAAGCGGCGGCGCAAGGACAATCAATGAAAGTATGGTTGCCGGATTGGACCAATTGATTGACGCCAACGTTCAGGTGATCTGGCAGACCGGCAAAGTGTATTATGAGAGCGTGAAATCACAAGTAGCTGGCAAGAACATGGACCGCATCCGGTTATTTGATTTTCTGAAAGAAATAGATCTCGCTTATGCAGCTGCTCATGTGGTCGTATCGCGAGCCGGGGCACTTTCCATTTCTGAGTTGTGCCTGGCCAAGAAACCGGCTGTACTGGTGCCTTCACCGAATGTAGCTGAAGACCACCAGACCAAGAATGCCATGGCGTTGGTAAAGGAATCTGCGGCCTGCCTTGTTGCAGACAAGGATGCCCTTACCAACCTCACACGTGAAGTGCTTGCGCTCATTGGTGATCGGGCCAGGTGTGAAAAGCTAAGTGAAAGAATTGGAAAGTTGGGACGGCCAAACGCCGCCCAGGATATAGTGGCCGAACTTGAAACCATGATGGCGTGAAATTCAGCGACTACGATAGTATCTATTTTCTTGGAATCGGCGGCATAGGCATGAGCGCCCTTGCCCGCTGGTTCAAACACAAGGGTCTGCGTATTGCCGGGTACGACCGTACGCCAACACCCCTTACCCACGAGTTGATAGCAGAGGGGATGGAGCTACATTTTGACGACAAAGTAGAGTT
>JANPES010000168.1:0-5076 GCA_031423035.1 Cyclobacteriaceae bacterium
GTCCTGATACACATCCCACCATTTGAGATTCGTGATGGAATCAGATTTTGATGGAGCCTGGGTATACCCTTCAGGTCTTTTTTTGTCGGGCCGTGAATATTTGGGCCCTACTGCGCATCCGGCAACTATCAAAAGAATAAAGGCGATGAAAAATAGCTTCTTCATATCAATGAGCCGGTTCAGAAGGTGAAACAGAGGCTTCGGATTTACCTGCCTGTCCGGGGGGTAATTTCTTCTTGCCAATGCTTTCAATAAAGACATACAAGGCAGGCACAATAATTACACCGATAATGGTCGCCACCAGGGTCCCGCTGAATACAGCTATCCCCATTACTTTTCGTGCTTCGGCACCAGCACCAGAAGCAGTAAGCAAGGGAACCACACCCAGCATGAACGCAAACGAAGTCATCAGGATCGGACGAAGGCGAAGCTTTGCGGACTCCAGGGCCGCATCAAAAAGCGGTTTGCCCTGCTCCTCATGAAGCATTTTTGCAAATTCTACGATAAGGATCGCGTTCTTGGCGGTAAGTCCGATCAACATGACAAGTCCAATCTGTGCGAACACATTATTAACATAGCTCGGGCTCCATAGCCCGCCCAGCCATAAGCCGAGGAAGGCGCCAAAAATGGCAGCCGGTACGCCCAGCAATACACTAAACGGAAGTTTCCAACTTTCATATTGGGCCGCGAGAATCAGGAACACGAACACAAGCGCCATAATGAAAACGGTTCCACCGCTTCCTTCCGCTTCCTTCTCTTGATAGGACATATTGCTCCACGCAATCCCTAATTCTTTGGGCAATGTTGCCGCCACTTCTTCAAGTGCTTTCAAGGCATCCGCAGAGCTATACCCTTCTGCAGGGGCTCCAGAAATTTCTGCTGCCCTAAACATGTTGAAGCGATTGGTGTATGAAGGACCGGAAATATCCTCCACCTGTGCCAATGCATTCAAGGGTATGATTTCCCCGCTCCTGCTTCGGACATAATACCGTGCGATATCAGTTGGTTGAAGGCGGTCTTCCGCTTCAGCCTGCACAAACACCTTGTATTGACGTCCGAACCTGTTGAAGTCATTCACATAACTACTCCCCAGGTAGGTAGAAATCGTGCTGATGATTTCATTCTGATCGATGTTCAGCTTTTCAGCCTTATCATAATCAACCTTGATTTGTTTTTGCGGCACGTTAGACCGATACAACGTAAAAATATTTCCGATCTCGGGGCGCTTCCTTGCCTCGGTAATAAAATTGCGGGCCTGTTGATCCAAGAACTGAGGCGTGTTTCCCGACCGGTCAAGCAATTGCATCGTAAAACCCGCGGAAGTACCAAGACCTTCAATGGGCGGCGGGCCGAAGGCAATAGCCGTTGCTTCGGTAATCGAACTCCTGAAGGCCTGGTTGGTCTGTTGAATCAACTGCTTGGCTGTTTTCTCCCGCTCCTCCCAATCCTCCAGGGAAATAAAGACGAAAGCGTTATTGGTTGAAAATGATTGAGTCAGCATACTATACCCAACCACCATTGTTGAGTACGCAACACCTTCTGTATCGTTAATAATCTTCTCAATTTTGCGTGCAACCTGGTCGGTACGTTCCAATGATGCCGCATCCGGAAGCTGAATGTTTACCAGATAATACCCTTCATCTTCTTCCGGCACAAATCCGCCAGGTATGTTTTTACCTAAAAGCCCGGTTACCAATAATACAACGCCAATGATCATGATCGATCGAACGGATTTACGGGCAACAATACCTGCTACCCCGGTATAGCCTAAAGTAAACTTGTCAAACATGCGGTTGAAGGCATCGAAGAAACGTTGCAGCCACCCGGTTGATTTCTTTTTAGGCTTTAATAGAATGGCGGCCAAGGCCGGGCTCAGCGTAAGGGCATTAAACGCGGAGAACAAAACAGAAATCGCAATGGTGATGGCAAACTGCTGGTACAACCTTCCGGTGATTCCTCCGGCAAAAGCAACAGGGATGAATACTGCCGCGAGAATAAGCGCGATCGCAACAACAGGTCCACCCACTTCCTTCATCGCCTTCTGCGTGGCCTCTTTTGGATTCATCCCATGTTCAAGGTTATGCATGACTGCCTCCACAACCACAATCGCATCGTCAACGACCAAACCAATGGCGAGTACCAAGCCGAGAAGGGACAAAACATTGACTGAGAACCCCAGCAGCGGAAATATGATAAACGTTCCAATCAATGAAACCGGAACAGTCAATAAAGGAATAAGGGTGGCTCTCCAATCTTGCAAGAAAAGGAACACAACCAGGATAACAAGAATAACCGCTTCAAACAGTGTGTGGATTATTTCCTCAATACCTACAGACACTGACTTGGTGGTGTTCAGTGAAATGTCGTATGTCATATCTTCCGGGAACCGTGTTTTCAAATCGGTCATGGTGCGCTGCACCAGATCTGCCACCTCCAGTGCGTTAGAGCCAGGCATCTGATAGACCACAATTGTGCTGGCGGCCTTCTTGTTGAGCCGGCTGAAGGAGTTATAGTTTTCCACGCCCAACTCGAGGCGGGCAATGTCTTTCAGACGAATGATAGCACCACGCTCATCTGACTTCACAATGATATCTCCAAATTCCTCTTCGGTAACCAAACGCTCCTGCAACAAAACGCTGTATGTATACTCCACTCCTTTCGGAGAGGGTGGCGCTCCAAATTTTCCACCGGGCGCGATCGCATTTTGTTTCTTCACCGCATTCATCACATCGGTTACCGTAAGGTTTAGCTTGGTGAGTTGGTCGGGCTTCAGCCACACGCGCATCGAATAATCGGCTCCACCGAAAAGAATTACATCCCCTACTCCTTTCAGGCGCTTCAGCTGGTCGACAATATTGATGTTCGCATAGTTGTTGAGAAATAATCCATCGAAAGTTGAATCCGGTGACGAGAGTGACACCAGCATAATGGGAAATACCATTGACTTCTTGGTCGTGACACCAAAGGCTTTCACTTCATTCGGCATTTTGGCACTTGCCTGTGACACCCGGTTTTGGGTGAGCATGTTGGCATTGTCGAGATCAGTTCCTACTTCAAAGGATACTTGCAGCGTAAGGGAGCCATCCGCTGCGTTGATGGACTTCATGTACAGCATCTGCTCGACTCCATTTACCTGCTGTTCGATGGGTGTGGCCACCGCCTGTTCTACGTTTACTGCATTGGCGCCATTGAATAAGGTGGTTACCTGCACCATGGGAGGTGTAATCTCAGGATACTTGGATATCGGAATACTCCGCAACGTAATTAACCCCATCATGACCATCAGGATGGATATCACCATCGCTACGATCGGCCTTCTTATAAAAAATTCGCTCATAACTTATCGGGAAGGGTTAATTCTACTCGTTGTCCTTTTTTTGAGGATCCTCAGGCCACTTCATATCAACCACTTCTATTTTTGAGTTAGGGGTCAGGGAGGCAACTCCGATCACGGCCACTTTGTCTCCCGCCTTCAATCCCTTCTTTATTATCCAGGCATCGCCAATCTTGGCCCCAGTTTCAATAATGGTAACTTTCAACGTACTGGAATCAGTTACAGTAAATGCCTGGGCCAGACTCTGCAGTTGAAATACTGCGCGTTGCGGAATCAATACTGCATTTGCGACTGTGTTCAACAAGACCCGCGTTTTGACAAACATACCGGGGCGTAATAATCCCTTCGGATTGGCAAACAACGCCTCGATGGTCAAGGTCCCTGTTTTGGGATCAATTTCGCGATCCGCAAAATTAACAACCCCTTTTTCAGAGTAGATTGATTCATCCGCCAGAATTAATTGAATATTTTTCTTGGCCGAGGATATTTCTTCCTGGGTCATCTGGGCTATGCGCAGGTACTCGCGCTCGCTGACTTGAAATCGGATTCTCACACCGCCGATGCTGGAAATTGTTGTTAGCACCGACGACTCACCCATACGGCTGGCATAATCCCCTACCCGTACATTCGAAATTCCCACCACGCCATCGAATGGTGCATAGACGCGCGTGTATCCCAACTCAATCTTTGAATTCTGCAAAGAAGCTTCCGCGGCCTTTACTTTAGCTATGGATGCCTCATACCCTGCCGTTGAATTGTCAAGATCCTGCTTACTCAACGCATTGAGGTCGGCGAGTGGTTTTACGCGGTTCAGCTCGCTCTGCGCGCGAACCATTTCGGTTTTTGCGCTGGCCAGGTCACTTGCCTCACGATCAACCCGTGTTTTATATTGAATATCATCGATGATGTAAAGAAGACTGCCCTTCTTTACTGCAGAACCTTCTTTGAAATTCACTGAGGTAACCCAGCCTTCCACCCGCGACCGGATCTCCACATCAGATTCGCCAAAAACCTGAGCAACGAAGTCCTCATAGATGGGGACATCCTTCTGAATCGCCGTCACCACGTTTACTTTCACCGGCGGCTGAACAACGGTTTCTGTTTTCTTGCACGCAGCCAGCGTCAGTCCAATCAAAAGGAATAACATGGGGTGGCGGGTAACCGATGCTTGAAAAAGATTCATGGGAATTACTATTTATTTGACGTATGCCTGAGTAAGATGATGGAATGATTTAATGGCGGACAAATATATTAATGCTGCGCGAAGGAACACAGGGCAACACCTGGAAACACTGATTTTTATCACTGTTCCCAGTACCCCTTCATCCCTCCTAAAAAAACCACCCTTCATGACCTTTCTCATAGGTATCCCCCCAGGCAAGGTGCATCTTTAGTAAAAAGGTGGATTGACCAATCGGGAGCGCTTTGAGGAAACAAAAGGCCAAAACCGTGCTCGCGTATGGTCTTGAGAACACGGATCCCGCTATTTTTACCAGTCCTATGCACCAGCCCAAATATCCCTCACTTTACCAGATCAACACAAGAGTCTGGCTGACACAGTTATCACAAGGTCTGGACCGTCGCGCCACACTCGATGATATCCCCGATGCCGAACTAGACCGCCTTGCCACCTTGGGTTTTGACTGGATCTGGCTCTTGAGCGTGTGGCGCACAGGCGAAAAGGGACGGAAAGTGTCTCTGATGAATCAGAACTTACGTAAGGATTTTCAACCTACGATACC
>JANPES010000169.1:0-6807 GCA_031423035.1 Cyclobacteriaceae bacterium
TGAGCCGGTATAATATTTTTCCTCGCGGAAACAGAAACTTCCTATATTTAAAACTTGACTATTACATCATCCCAAAACGTTATGAAAAGAATTGCTCTGCTAGCATTGATTATTCTACAGGTTTCCCTCCTGGAAGCCCAAAATCTCGACACACTCTTCAAATCCGTTAAATACCGGAGCATAGGTCCGTTCAGGGGTGGCCGCTCAAACGGCGGCACCGGTGTCATCGGCGAACCGTTCACCTATTATATGGGCACCACCGGAGGCGGCCTATGGAAAACTGAAGATGCAGGAGTTACATGGAACAACATTTCCGACGGGTTCTTCAAGACAGGCTCTGTAGGTGCCATTGCCGTGTCCGAAAGCGATCCCAATATTGTCTACGTTGGCATGGGCGAACACGCACCGCGCGGGGTGATGACGTCTTACGGCGATGGCGTCTATAAGTCATACAACGGTGGTAAAACATGGAAAAAAATGGGACTGGAAAAAACCCAGCAGATTTCCCGCATCGTAATCCATCCCAAAAATCCAGACATTCTTTTCGTGGCCGCTCAAGGTGCTCTCAACGCACCCACGCCGGACCGTGGCATTTATAAGTCTACCGACGGCGGAGTGACGTGGAAGAAAGTGCTGTTCGTCAACGACCTCACTGGTTGTGCCGAATTGTCAATGGACATGCACAATCCGCAAGTGATCTATGCTGCGATGTGGCACCACCAGCGCCTTCCATGGAAAGTAATTAGCGGTGGCCCGGGCAGCGGCCTCTACAAGACAAGCGATGGAGGAGAAACATGGGAAAAAATCAACAACGGCCTCCCCAAAGAGTTGGGCAAGATGGGCATATCCGTCAGTCGGGCAAATCCTGAGAAAGTCTACGCAATCGTAGAAAGCGATACTGAAAAAGAGCAAGGCGGACTATTTGTCTCCAACAACGCTGGAAAGAGCTGGACCAAGGTAAGTAGCGATCACCGTCTCGTGCAACGTGCGTGGTACTACATCGAAGTTTTCGCTGACCCACAAAATGAAAACACCGTCTATGTGATGAGTGCCCCGGCACTTCGGTCCATTGATGGCGGTAAGACCTGGGAAAACATTGATGGCCCTCACGGAGATTATCATGACATCTGGATCAATCCCCACAACAACAAGAACCTGGCAATCGGTGACGACGGTGGAGTTGGCATAAGCTTCAATGGTGGCAAATCCTTTTCGGGGCAGGCCAACATGCCAACAGCACAGTTTTACCGTATTAGCGCCGACAACAATTTCCCGTATCGCATTTACGCTGGCCAGCAGGACAATTCCTCTGTTCGCATCCAGAGCATGGCGCTGGGACGTTACGGTATCAGCCATCAGCACTGGACATACTCGGCAGGGGGAGAGAGCGCATTCTTAGCCTTCAACCCAGATGCACCAGATGAAGTAATGGGTGGCAGCTATCTAGGCTCCATCGACATTCTGTATCCCAAAGCAGAGGCAAGTACTGGCGTTATGGCCGCACCAATATTGTATCTGGGTCGAGAGACGAAGGACATGAAATATCGCTTCAACTGGAATGCCCCAATCATCTGGTCGAAGCATGAGCCGGGAACCTTCTACCATGGCTCGCAACTTCTGCTTCGCACCCGCGACAAAGGTATCAGCTGGGAAGAAGCGTCACCTGATTTGACGCGCAACGAAAAAGAAAAGCAAGGCAAGGGTGGCGGACCTTATACGAACGAGGCCGTGGGTGCCGAAAACTATGGCACGCTCAGCTATGTAGTTGAATCACCACTTGAGAAAGGCGTCATCTGGACGGGGAGCGATGATGGCGTTGTAAGCCTCACACGTGACAACGGAAAGACCTGGACCAACACCTTCAAGACTTTACAGGAATGCCTCGTCAATGCCATTGAAGTATCTCCCCATGATGCAGCCACGGCTTACATTGCGACTACGCGTTACAAGTTCAACGACTTCACCCCCGGACTTTACAAAACGACCGATTACGGCAAGACCTGGGTCAACATCAGCGCGAACATTCCGAAAGGCGCATATACCCGGGTTGTTCGCGAAGATCCGAAACGCAAAGGACTGCTCTTTGCCGGAACAGAGCAAGGTATTTACATTTCCTGGAATGGCGGCACTAGTTGGCAACCATTCCAACTCAACTTCCCTGTGACACCAGTCACCGACCTGCTCATTCATCACGATGACCTTATCGTAGCAACCGCAGGCCGCTCATTCTGGATTCTGGATGACATGGGATTGCTTCGTCAATACAACACTGCCGATCAGTCGTTCAAGGCATTTAAACCAGAAGACGCAATCATCGGAAACTGGGGCAGTCAACTCAGCAGTTCCAACGTGGAAGAATTCAAAGGCACGAACGAGTTTGAAGGGGTCAACCCTGCCAACGGCGTAGTAATCTACTACCAGCTACCCACCAAGTTGGCCGACTCGGTACATGTAACCATGGAGATCAAGGATGCCGCTGGTAAACTGGTGCGTTCTTATACTTCCAAAGCAGACGAGAAATTCGTCGCATATCCGGGTGGTCCGCCTGCTAACCCAACACTGGCAAAGGCCAAGGGCCTGAATCGCTTTGTGTGGGACATGCGCTACCCGATCATGACAGGCGCGCCGACTGCATACGTGGAGGGAAGTTTTCGTGGGCACAAGGCCTCTCCGGGATCTTATACTTTCACATTGAAGTACGAAACGAAAGAGAGTAAATCCGATTTCAAAATCCTGCCTAATCCCCTGTATGAAACAACAGCGGCTACCTATGAAGAGTATCACACGTTCATGGCGGGCATGGAGGATAATCTGGATGCCATGCACAAGCAGGTGAATGCCATGCTTATGGCTCGCAACCAAATCGAAGCTGTAATCAAGGAAATGGGCTCCAACGAAAAGTATGCTGCCATCAAAAAAGAAGGTCAAGCACTTGTGAAGAAGATGGCGGCCTGGGATGAGGACATGGTCCAACGCAAGTCGAAGGCCTATGATGATGTGGATAATTTTGAAAACAAGTTCACCGCCAACTACCTGTTCCTCATTAACGCGACGGAGAGCGATATACCCCGCGTGAACAAGCCCAACCGCGACCGGTTCGCTGAGTTGAACAAAGAATGGACGCCGTTAAAAACGCGCTCTAAAGAGATCATGGAAACCGATGTGCTCGCCTATGAGAAGAAGCTTTGGGAGGCTGGGATTGGTGCGGTGTATTCGATTGGAAAATAAATCCGGTAGCCTGCCTTAGAACTATTTGACGAGATCAACCGTCTTAGGGTGCAACCAAACCTGACGACATGAAACTGTTTTCGCCTGGCTCAAAGAAGGAGCGCTAAAATGAAAGGAGTTCGTAGATTATTCAGAACTCTCTTCAAACTGCACCTCTTCAATAAGCTTGATTTGGTCTCCCACGCGAAGCCATTTTCCTTCCTGGGCCTTCGACAAATAGGTGTTGATAGTAAGGTGATACAGGCTGCCATAGGAAGGGATAAGACTTCCCGCGGGGAGCGACCGTTGCCGGCTCTGCATCATTTTCTTGATGAATGTCTTGTCGGGTACGCCGGTCAATGGATCGCGTGGCGGCACGTTGCAGCGGGCTCTGGGGCTGATGGCAATCATTTCGACTTCACCCGCAGTGAATCGAGTGCCTGTTCCTGGCTTACCAATCAGGCTCTCCTCCCAGAATGTATTAACACCGGATACCTCAATGTTCACCCGAAACCGAAGGCGGACATCTTCCAATGAGCGATCGGGAAAATCCTGATGCAAAGAGGTCAGTGATGCCTCACTCACAATGGTTACACTGCTTGCAACGGGTATATCCATCAGTTGCCCGGTCTTGCTGTGAACCAATGTGACGGGTTCTCCAAAGAACTGTCCGAGGAATGATTCCAGCTCAAGTTTTTGCTCGATCATATGAAAGGAGCGAGGCTCCCCGCCTGAGCGCTGCTGGAAGGTCACCAAATGGTTAGGCAGGTCGTAGCCCGTCTTCAGTTCATTCACTTTACCGGATCGCTTGCCATTCATGAAGCTCCCATCGCCGGCCAGTAACGCAAATTCACGGTCGTAGCGCAACGACTGGATCCCAACTTCTGCCTCTTGCAGCTCAACGTGATCGAGCGATTTGATGGGGTAGATGCGAATGCGTGAGATGGATGGAGTCATATCTATCGTTCTTGTCAATTGTCAACAACAAACAGGGTACCATTCGTTCGATAAATCAGGTAATTATTCTAAAACCAAGCAAAATTACCGTTTCCGTGATCCAGGTACCCTGATTGTCAGAGGCGATTATTGTTTCATGGAGACGTTAAAACTATATTTATTTTGTAGAAACAAAAACAACCAAAAAGGTAAATGAAGTACTTAAACCTAGTAGCAATTCTTGCCGGGATAACACTTAGTTCATGTAACCAAAAAGTTAAAGTTGATCTACTCATTCACAATGGAGCCATCTACAAGGTAGATAGTTTGTTTTCGGTGCAAGAGGCAATGGCTATCAAAGACAAACGAATCATAGCTATCGGCAAGAATGAAGAAATCCTGGATGCGTACACATCAAGCGACGTCATTGATGCCCAAGGGAAGGCAGTGCTTCCCGGGTTTATCGATGCGCACGTTCATTTTTTCTGGTATGGCGAATCACTTTTCACTGTCGATTTGAATGGATGCACCAGTTTTGATGAAGTCATTGCACGGGTACAGGCCTTTGCCAAGGTGCATCCCAACGCAGCCTGGATCAAAGGGAGGGGATGGGATCAGAATGAATTTGTGGAGAAATCCTTCCCAACCAATGCACGGCTGAATGAACTTTTCAAGAAAACACCGGTTGCACTGTATCGGGTGGATGGCCACACCGTGCTTGCCAATCAGGCCGCACTTGATTTCGCACACATTAGACCTAACCAGAAAATTGATGGCGGTGAGATTATTACGAGCAGGGGCGTGCTTAGCGGGATTCTGATTGACAATGCTATGCAATTGTTCGACGCTTCATTGCCCATTCCATCTAAAGATGAAGCAACCAATTGGCTGAAGGCTGCCCAAGCTAAATGCCTTGAGTTAGGATTGACCACACTCACCGATTGCGGGCTCGACTATGAAGCCGTTGACTTGTTGGACTCCTTACAACGCGCAGGGGAGCTTGATATGCGGCTGTATGTAATGCTCAGGGACCGTAAAAAGAACTATGATCGATATCTTTCCAAGGGGCCCTATCGAACAGACAAGCTTTTTGTAAAGGGCTTTAAGGTTGTTGCGGATGGTGCGCTGGGCAGCCGGGGTGCTTGTTTGTTGTCTCCCTATCATGATAGGCCCGGCTACGGTGGTTTCCTGCTGAATAGCATTGCACATTTTGATTCCGTGGCGTCTTTGCTTTCTACTACCGGTTTTCAGATGTGTACTCACGCCATAGGGGATTCAACCAATCGCATTATTGCAAAGATTTACGGTAAGCACTTGCGGGGCAAGAACGATAGACGGTGGAGAATTGAACATGCTCAAATAATTCACAAGGACGATTTTGATTTGTTCGGTGCAGCATCAATTATTCCATCGGTCCAACCGACCGCAGCGCTAAGCGATAGGGATTGGGCAGAAACTCGTGTAGGAAAGAGTAAAATGGAAGGGGCTTATGCGTATCAACAGCTTCTGCAGCAAAATGGGTGGATTGCTTTGGGTACAGATTTCCCCATTGACAACATGGATCCGATTACTACATTTTATTCTGCCGTAGTCCGACGCGACAGCAAAGGCCAACCGGCCGGAGGGTTTCAAATGGAGAATGCACTCACACGAGAGCAAGCCATGCGGGGAATTACCCAATGGGCGGCCAAAGCTGGATTTATGGAAGATGAAGTTGGAAGTCTCGAAGTGGGCAAGCAGGCGGATTTTGTCTTGCTTGATCAGGACGTAATGAAAGTAAGTGAAGAGGGTATATTGAATACAAAAGTCATGGCTACGTACCTGGGCGGAGAAAAACTATTTTCTCGACCCAACCAGAAATAGGCCAATTTGTGCCGGGGCAAAGTCACTATAAACCAACTGGTTTGATGCCGAGGGAGTAAGGTTTCAGGAATTTGCTTGTTGAAACATGACATAAGTCAAGGAGGGATTTCACTCAGAGTGATTACTTTTGCCCCGCACCACAACGAATAAATATGGCAAAGAAAGAAAAGAGCTTACCCCGCGTTGCGTACTTCTGTATGGAATACGCCCTTCAATCAGATTTTAAGCTCTATGCCGGTGGTCTCGGGATCCTCGCCGGTGATTACATGAAAGGAGCCAAGGATCATGGCTATCCGATGGTTGGCATAGGCATTAAATGGAAACAGGGATACGGCGACCAGCAAATAACGAAAGGGGGCAAGGTCTTGGATACCTTCCCCATCTACAAATACCCTTTTCTGAAAGACACCGGCGTCATGGTGACGGTGAAAATCCGCAACCGGGATGTAAAGTGCAAGGTATGGCTCGACGATACGCATGGCACCGTGCCACTGTACCTGTTGGATACAGACGTTCCGGGTAACGAAGACGGCTGGATCACCGGTCAGCTTTATGGCTGGTTTGGCGAAGAACGCATCGCACAGGAAATGGTGCTTGGCATCGGAGGCGTTCGCGCGCTGCGTGCCCTGGGAATCAAGACCGATGTATACCACTTCAACGAGGGGCACGCGCTGTTCGCCGGCTTTGAGCTGGTACGCGAAAAGGTAAAGAAAGGGCAGACGTATGCCAAGGCTTTGAAAGCCACGCGTGAGGAAATTGTATTCACTACTCATACCCCTGTCGTGCAGGGCAATGAATCGC
>JANPES010000170.1:0-9968 GCA_031423035.1 Cyclobacteriaceae bacterium
CTTGATCTTGCCTAAGCCTTCCTCCTTGATGAGCAATAACATTCCTCACTATTTTTTGTTGCTTAATTGGCGTGAACACTGGCTCGACCGTTGCCTTATCTATTTCGAACACTTTAATAAGGTAGTTCCAGTAGAGCATTAAGTCCTCGTTATTGCTAAGGTCATCAATCTTAATGCGAAACTGAAAGGTGTCCTCAATCCTAGAACATATCTTTTTCAATAACCCTTCACTAAAAGAAAATAGAGCCACACATAAACCATATCTCTGCTGCTTTTTCAATTCTAAAACTGTCATCTCCTCGTGATGAAAAATTTGACTTTCATAAGCTGCACTTTCCTCTTCGCTCATGCCTTTGGTCTCAGTAGCGACTGCTTCTTTGAGTTCATTTTGCACGACACTAAGAGTGGATTCCTGGTTCTTCAGCAATGTTCTAAATGCTTGCATTCCTATGCTGGCTTCAAAATCCAAATAATAGGCTTCATCCCATTCATGAATGTGGATTTTGGAGAAGTCAAATAAAAAATTGGTTTCCTGAGCCATCTTATAACCTTTTGGAATCAAAAAATACGACAAAATTCCTTTTGTTGAGACCTCGAAGGGATATCCCTCACAATACTCCTTCGTCCGCAAAAGAGTAATAGCCCTCAACAGTTATAATTAGATGATCAACAACCTGAATCTCCAATAACTTACCCCCTCTTTGACCTTCTTCGTCAGATCAATGTCTGCCTGACTTGGCTGACGGTTTCCTGACGGATGATTATGTGCCAGGATAATTCCGAATGCATTACCTTGATCGCGGCGGCGAAGATCAGTTTCGGATCTGCTACTGTTCCCGTAGCGCTTCTCCAAATTCAATCTTTAGGCTGCCCCAATTTTCGAATAGAACATTATAGGCATCTTTCGAGCGCGGTTTCGAAGCATGGCCAAAAAAAACCCCTCTCCATCACAGAGAGGGGTCTCATTCACCAGCTCGCTCAGATCACTTTTTCAAGAGATCCAACATTGCCCGGCTTGTCGAACGCGGTAGCCCGAACGGTCGTGCCTGCCGGTGTGGCGTTCGCGGCCGTGGCCACGTACTTCCACAACATGCGGGCTGACTCATCGGTCACAGCGTCACCTTCCTCGATCAGCGTTCCGGCGCTGTCAAGGATCTGCACCTTCACGCGCGTCACCATGAAGTCGTCTTTGGCCCTGATCGCAACCGGGTCACCAACGTTGCCACGGTAATCGATCGTGTCGATGCTTTCGACCTCCGGCGCGACGAGAAAATCACACAGCGCCACGGCATAGGCCGAGCGCTTCTTCTCCGTGATGCCCTTCGCGTACAAGGCATTCGTTGCCGGATCGTCGATCTGGCGGGAGGCATAATACACGGCATCCAGGAATCGTCCACGCGCCTTCTCGGATCTCTCCGTGACTTTCTCAGTCCGCTTGGGGCGCTCCGTAACGATCAAGCGGTTGCCCACCTGACGAAGGCTGACACGGCGGGCTGACATGCTGCCCATCGGTTTTGTACTTACATTTTTCATAAACATTTGTTGTTAAAGTTTCACACCGTCAGTGATGATGCTGCAGACATACACCTCCCGCGATGCTTGACACAAATGTGAAAAGCGCAGCATAGCCACTGCCCCCAACTGACCCTCAGTGACCCTAAGTTCCCTCCAATGACCTCAAACTACCCCAAGTGACCCCTGGCATCAGCTCTGAAAAAGATTGGGAAGTATTGCCAAAGGATTGCTACGTCTTGGCAAATAGTTGAAAAAGCTTGAAAAGTATTGCCCGGTGATTGGAAAGGATTGCCTTACGCCTGGGGCGAATGGGTAAAGGCTTGCGAATCGATTCGTCGGCCACAGGTTTTTCCAATCTTCCGGCTGGTAATCAGGTGGTTATACGGTTTTTTAAAAATAGTCCTGATTCCTGTCCCGTTTCAGGGGGGTTGCTGATACTAACGTATTAGAAATAACAAAGTAAATTATGAAATCGGAAAGCAAAGGGTTTGTTCCAGGCTACGCGGCAATGCCGGTGCCCTTTGCTGCCTGTATGGAGATGAAGAAAAAGGACACCGAACGAACACCCGAGCTTGACGCAGAGCTCATACTGCTGGCAGAAGGGCACAAGCGGCTGATCGACTCTATTTGTCGGGCCGCTTGCCCCTGCTCGGGTCCCGATCGGAAAGACCTTCGGCAGGAGATCCTGATTCGCGCATTGGAGTCTTATCCGCGCTTCCGGCATGAATCAAAGTTCAGCACCTGGTTATACAAACTTTCCATCAACACGGCGTCCGTGTGGCGACGGAAAATGCGGAACCAGAAAGTTGAATTCAGTGAAACCGTTCCCGACATGGCAGAAGAACCACATGCCGAGACCGACGGCGGCGATCGCATCAACCAACTATTCGCGCAGGTAAACATGTGGGAAGGTGTGATTCTGGCGCTGATGCTAGAAGGTCATGAGAACAAGGAAATCGGCGAACTGCTTGGTATAACAGCGGAAGCTGTCCGGAAACGCCTGTTACGATTAAGGAAACAAATCAATGAATACTAAAACTATTGATATGACATCCGAAGATGAAGAAAGAGCTTTCAACCGGAAGCTTGAACAATTAAAGAAGGATTGGAATGCCCTCAAGCCGGAGCATGAAAGCGCTGAAGAGCTGCAGCGGATCAAAGAAGCATCCCGGCTGTCGCGGTGGATGAAGCTCCCAACAAGAGATCATGTAATGTTTACCGGCAAGGTGCTTGTCGCCGTGATCGCGATCATGGTATTTGATTATTTCATGGAATCAAAGCCGTTCACCATGGCCTGGATAATTTTTCTTTTGCTCGATGATTACATTGGCTTTCGCTACCTGTATCTTCTTCCCGTGCGCGACTCGATCAGCGAAACCCTGGAGATGAGTCTCGTCACACTGAAACGCCTGAGACTTATCTACCTGCTTACCCCCATCGTGATCTGGATGATCCTCCGGATGATTTTGCCATTACTCCCAAACGGTGAGCGTGCTGTGGCAACAGCCCTGGCGTTGTTGCCCGTACTCTTTCTGATTTGTTTGTGGGTTTGGATAAAATGGTCGTTCAGGATCAGGGAGGTGGTAGAGAGCCTTCGAACATACAATGAATTGACTGACTCAAATTCCTAACCATGACAGTTTGGCAATATGTTATGCAAACCCTCGCCTTCACCATACGGCCCTACACGCAAAAAGAAATAGCGGCACTTTACCGAACTACGGCGAAGACCTTTCGCCGCTGGCTCCGGAAGGCGCAAGTGGACCTGGGTCCGAGACTGGGCAATTGTTACAGCCCCTCACAGGTAAGGAAAATTGTTGATCACCTGGGCGAGCCGTAGAGTAACTACGATGTGGCGTCACCCCTGTTAAAAATGAATTGCGCAAGTTATTTCACAGAGATACACGGGCTGCACAGAGGAGCACAGAGAATACAAAATGCATTTCTCAGCGTAACCCTGTGACACCGCTGTGTTTCTCTGTGAAAACCTTGGAATCGAATTGGAGTCAATCCAGATTTCCTTTTCAGGGGATGTGTCTCAGAGATTCCTTTATCGTGACCATGGTAATAAACATTCTTCCGCTTAGGGCGATGAAGCCAAAACTTTCATAAAAACTTTTGGCTTTCTCGTTTATTGGATCGGTCACGACAGCAAACGAAGCGACTTCCGTAGATGCTTGATAGGCACGTTTAAGAGCGTCAGCCAACAGCAATTCTCCAATTCCTTGACCCTTGAATTGTGAATCGCGTGCTAATCTTCCCAGCAAAGTGACAGGAAGATTTTTATAGGGCATCTTCTTTTTTGATTCCTCGGGAAGTAGTGCTCTGTCGATGCTATCTGCTGACAAGGTATAATACCCTTTAATCGTCCCATTTTCGGCATGAACAAAGCAAAGAGCAACCTTCCGTCTAGCATCTTGACTAGCTTGCTTTCGCAGATAGTCGGTCAAGGATTGCTCTTCGCAGGAAAATGATGCCTTCTTATGGGAGGAGTCAAGTGCAACTGTGTGAAGCATCTATTTCTTTGCAATGAATTTAGCATGCTTCTTCATCGCCGCCTTCAACCTTTCATTTGGCGCCGGAGGATTCAAAAGGGCATCAAAAAAAATCTTGCGATCCCTTTCTGAGGTCAGCCAGTTATTGTGCCTCTCCATGATGGCTTCCGCTTTTTCCGATGCCGCACTAATTAAAAAGTCAGTGAGCGAACGAAACCCACCCAGTTCAAGCACGTGCTCAAAAGTGCTCTTCTGTTTTTGCGAGATCCGCAAGTCTAGTCGTGTCATATCATTTGCCATACATCCTGAGATTTTATAGTACAAATAACGGAAAAATGCTGTACAAGTTCATGCTTTTGTGGAAAAATGCTGTACAGGCCAAAAAGACGCTGAAAATGAAGCCAATGTATAGCCTTCCCGGCGCGAGTTCTTAAGTCAAACGCTCTTCGAACTTATCTCTCCAAATAACGAGCCTGTTTTTAGATCCGTGTAGTCATGATCCGGCTAAAGCCTACTATAAAAATAAAGCCCCTGAGAGAGTTTCTCAAGGGCTTGGTCCATACTCAGCAGAGGAGGAGGGATTCGAACCCCCGGACCCCGTGAAGGGTCTCCGGTTTTCAAGACCGGTGCAATAAACCGCTCTACCACTCCTCTGTTTACAAGCTACACCTCCCGTCTACAGGGATTAGTGGCCCGAAAATTTCTTTTCGGAGTGCAAAAATAGTGCATTGTGCGGAACTGCAAAATCCTTCATTTGGAAGGGACAAAGCATTCTGCTGTAATTCTCATCGGGGAACGCCTGGATAGGCTTTGCCGCTAGCCTAGATCCTGAATTCTAGTTTGAATTCATGATGACCCGAACCCATTGTCAGGCTTTGGAAAAAAAATATTCTTTCCGTAGCATAGCGTCCATATATGGCAAAGAAAAAACCAAGTAAAGAAGGAGGGAATCCTAATTTCTTTGAGGACGTTTACGAAGTTGTCAAGCTTATCCCCAAAGGCCGGGTTACAAGCTACGGAGCCATCGCACGCTATCTGGGAACAGGAATGAGCGCACGTATGGTTGGCTGGGCCATGAATGCAGCCCATGCTGAGAAAGGAGTCCACGCGCAACGCGTTGTAAACAGTCAGGGACTACTTACCGGGAAACATCACTTTGGTTCACCTACGGCTATGGAAGACCGGCTGGCTAAAGACGGCGTGAAAGTGATCAAGGATAAAGTTGTCGATTTTGAAGAACGGCTGTGGGATCCAATGAAAGAACTGGGATAGACTATGTGTTCGGCCGCGGGGGCCTGGAAATAGTCCACAAGCCAATCATGGTGAGTGCGGCGTTGACGGCATAGAGTTCATAACTGAAATTATAGCCGCCCATCCATTCTACGGAATTCGCGCTGATGATGTATGAGATTATGGGCGACAATACGCAAACGAGGGGAACAAGCTTGTCGCGGACAACCCGCTTGGTGAGCAACCCGAAAGTGAACAAGCCAAGCAACGGACCGTACGTATACCCAGCCGCAGTAAGAACGGCATCTATCAAGGCGCGTTGATTTAGCTCTTTGAAAATCAGGATGATGATCAGAAACAGTACAGAGAATCCAATGTGCACAAGGTTTTTTTGACGCCGCTTGATGGATTCAGGCTTATCCTTGAAATTGAGAAAATCGATACAAAAAGAAGTTGTCAATGCAGCAAGCGCAGAATCCGCACTGGCATAAGATGAAGCAATGATACCAAGAAGGAAGAAGACCCCGGCGATAACTCCAAATTCGCCAAGCGCCAGCCGTGGAAATAATTCATCACTAGATGCAGGCAGGGCAATTCCATTTGCTGAACTATACAAATAGAGCAGCGCACCCAAAGTCAAGAAAAGCAGATTGACAGCAACGAGCGAGGCGGTCAGCCAGAACATGTTCTTCTGGGCTTCCTTCAGGTTACGACACGTCAGGTTCTTCTGCATCAGGTCCTGGTCCAATCCGGTCATGGCGATGGCAATTAATGCACCACCGAAGAATTGCTTAGGAAAGAATAACGTGCTGTTCGGATCATCAAAATAGAATACGCGGGAAAGATCATTCGCATAAACCGTATTAATCATTTCCCCCAACGAAAGCCCTAGCCGTTCTGAAATGAGATAAACACAAACGATGACGGAAGAGACCAGGAATACGGTTTGAAACGTATCCGTCCAAACGATGGTCTTGATTCCTCCTTTGAACGTGTAGACCCAGATTAGAAAAATCGTAATGATGACGGTGATGTAAAAGGGGATGTTCCAGGCATCGAAGAGAAAAAGCTGAAGCACAGTGGCAGAAAGGCAAAGGCGTAGCGAAGAACCAATCGTGCGGGAGACGAGAAAGAAGAATGCTCCGGTTTTGTAAGACCACCTGTCGAACCGCTGCTCGAGGTATGTGTAAATCGAAACCAGGTTCAGCCTGTAATAAAGTGGCATGAGTACGGTCATGATGACGGTGTAACCGATGATGTATCCCAGTACAACCTGGAAGTAGGCAAAATTTGTCTTTCCTACATTGCCCGGGACAGAAACAAACGTAATCCCCGAAAGAGAGGCGCCGATCATGCCAAAAGCCACCAGGTACCACGGCGATTGCCGGTTGGCCGTGAAAAACGTATCCGTCGTGGCCCCCTTGGAGGTAATGATCGAGATGGTGATCAGGGCAGCGAAATAGATGACCATGACGGTCAGGACCAGATACGGGCTCATGAAGTACAATTGAAAAGGCCAAACTTGGCAAAATTATTTACTTTTGGAACCTGCAGGAGTAACAATTTGTCATGATACTATGAGAAATGTTGAGAAAATCGCGAAGCCGATGCATCAGGAGGAAACAACCGTTGAGTTGCTGGAGGAAGATATTGATGTAAAGGACCTGGTTGTGTTTAACGACGACTTCAATACGTTTGAGCATGTTATTAAGACCCTCATGCGCGTTTGCAGGCATCCCGCTGAGCAGGCGGAACAGTGCACCTGGCTCATTCACTATAAAGGAAAGTGCGCAGTAAAGTCAGGCTCGTTCAATGAACTTAAGCCCCTGAAAGAAGGGATCTGCGAGGCGGGCATTGATGCAAAAATTTTGTGAGGCTGGCCCGGAAGTGACTTGAAGCATCCCGCGGCGCGCGCACATAAGAAAGAACAATCACCATGGAATATCCGTCTAAGCTAATTGAAAATGCCGTTAACGAAATTGCCCGCCTTCCGGGGATCGGAAAAAAAACGGCTTTGCGGCTGGTGTTACATCTGGTAAAAGAGAAGGAGGAAAAGACAAGGGCACTGACGGAGGCGTTGAGTCGCCTCCGGGCGAACATCAAGTTTTGCAAAACGTGTCATACTATTTCTGATGAGGAAGAGTGTGAAATATGTCGCAGTCATCGGCGCGACCACAGCATGATTTGTATCGTGGAAGAAAGCAAGGATGTGATGGCGATTGAAAACACATCACAGTATACAGGCGTGTACCATGTATTGGGGGGGATCATTTCACCCATCCACGGAATTGGTCCATCAGAACTTACGATCGATTCCCTGATGGCCCGTGTAACCTCAGCCAATAAAGAGGTGAAGGAGGTTATACTCGCCTTGAGCTCCACCATGGAGGGCGACACCACGGCTTTCTACCTCCACCGTAAATTAAAAGACCTTCCTGTAAAAATTACGTCTATTGCCCGTGGAATCCCCATGGGCGGGGATTTGGAGTATGCCGACGAAATCACGCTGGGCAGGAGTATCACCGCGCGTATTCTCTTCAGTTGAGACGGAGTGCCGTCTTCCTACTTAGCATTTAAATTCCGTTCTTTGTTGCCATCATCCCAATTACCAGAAAGTCTATGAATCACCTTTCGAGACGCATTGAATCCATTGAAGAATCGGCTACCCTGGCCATGGCCAGCAAGGCAAGAGAATACAAAGCCAGAGGCATTGATGTGATCAACTTGAGTCTTGGTGAGCCGGATTTTAAAACACCTCAGCACATCTGTGAGGGAGCTAAAAAGGCTATTGATGAAGGAAAGTATTTCACCTATCCCCCGGTTGCCGGCTACCAGGATCTTCGGGAGGCCATTGCCGCCAAGTATCAGAAGGAAAATCATGTTCCCTATAAAGCGGAGAATATCATTGTATCCAACGGCGCAAAGCAGTCGATTGCCAACGTCATGTTTTCATTGATCAATCCGGGCGATGAAGTAGTTGTGTTTTCTCCATACTGGGTAAGCTATGATGCCATTATTCGTTTGACCGAAGGCACCCCCATTTTTGTCAACGGCGGTATCGAAAATGATTTCAAAGTTTCTGCCGCGCAATTGGAGAAAGCCATTACGTCAAAAACAAGGGCAGTCATTTTTTCTTCGCCCTGCAATCCAACGGGATCTGTTTTTTCTACTAAAGAACTCCAGGCCATTGCCGATGTGGTATTGAAACACCCTGACCTCCTGATCATCGCCGACGAAATCTATGAGCATATAAATTTTACGGGTGAGCAGACAAGCATCGCATCGCTTCCGGGCATGTTCGACCGAACCATTACCGTGAATGGGTTTGCCAAGGGGTACGCTATGACGGGCTGGAGGGTAGGATACATTGCCGCACCCAAATGGATTGCTGACGGAGCCAACAAAATGCAAGGTCAACTGACCTCTGCCAATAGTTCGATTTCACAACGAGCTGCCTTCGCTGCCATTACCGGAGACCTTGCGCCCACACGCAAGATGGTAGATGAATACCGAAAGCGTCGCGAATTGGTTTACAAATTATTGAAAGATATACCAGGCGTGAAGGCCAACTACCCGCAGGGCGCGTTCTATTTCTTTCCTGATGTAAGTCACTTTATTGGAAAATCAGATGGCACGCATACGATCAAGAATGGGGATGACTTGTGCCTGTATTTGCTCGACAAAGCCCACGTTTCACTCGTTCCGGGAGGAGCATTCGGCGATGCCAACTGTATCCGGATATCGTATGCCGCTTCAGAAAAAGACCTGATCGAAGCGCTACGCCGTTTGAAAGAGACCCTGGGTGGGCTCAAAGAAACCCCCGCGTCCCATGCAATCATGGCCTGACGTTTTTTCGGACTTCTCAAAACTTCGCGTCCTGATCATCGGGGATGTGATGGTGGATGCATATATCTGGGGTGTGGTAGACCGAATTTCACCTGAAGCCCCTGTGCCTATTATTCAGGTAAAGACACGTGACTACCGGCTGGGAGGAGCCGCCAACGTCGCGCTCAATATCCTTTCCATGGGAGCGACGCCAGTGCTCTGCGCGCTGGCAGCGGAGGATGAGAATGGCAAGCGACTGGTAGCCCTAATGGAGGAGACCAAACTGACGCGAGAGGGGATTGTCATAAGTAAATCACGGCCAACAACAACAAAAGTACGTGTAATTGCATCTCATCAACATGTATTGCGAATCGATCAGGAATCGGATAGTGAGGCTACAGCTGAAGAGGAAAAGGAACTATTGAGAAGGATTGAGAGACTCTTGCCTGCCTGTGATGTGGTGATCTTCGAAGATTATGATAAAGGAGTTATTACGCCAACGCTTATCTCGCAGACTGTTCAATGGGCAAGGGCGAAAGGAATACCCACAGTCGTGGATCCGAAGAAGCGAAACTTTCTTCATTATCGCGGCGTGACACTGTTTAAGCCAAATGTCAAAGAACTCCGGGAAGGCCTCAAGATTGATCTTGATGCAAGTGATCCCTTATCAGTTAAAGAGGCGGTTAAACAGGTGAAGGAGAAATTGGAGGCAGAAGGAGTCATGTTGACGATGTCAGAGCATGGGATATTTATCGATTACCTGGGCGAGCAATTGACAGTTCCTGCGCATAAGCGTGAGATCGCCGATGTTTCCGGTGCGGGAGATACGGTGGTCAGCATTGCAGCATTGTGTGTGGCGCTGAAATTACCTGCTCGTGATATCGCCGGGTTGTCAAATCTTGG
>JANPES010000171.1:0-5561 GCA_031423035.1 Cyclobacteriaceae bacterium
CCAGGATCAAACTCTCCATAGTATTAATCCTTAAATTTTCCCTCATCTAACCTTCTAACCTTGCAGTTATCCAGCTCAACAAAGGAAACTATTTCAATATTCCTCTGGTCTCATCTTCTCTACACTAATTAAGAAATGGTCTGCTCGCGCTTCCCACTACTCACCTTGTTTTAGAATCAACTCGTACATACCCTCTATCGAGTATGTACAGGTCCGCTATCAATCTCCATCTATTCAATGAACGTTCGACTCCTTAGCTTCCGGCAGAAGGCTGCCTTAAACACTGGGTCCGTGTGATTTCCATCTGAAATCAAACTTGTCAACCGCTTCCAACGCCTCAGAAATGGCCATTTTACAAAACGGAGTGCAAAGATAGCAGGCAGAATCAGATACGCAAAGTCCGTTTTAGAAGTTTTTTTAGACTTTGGCTGGCCGTTTGAACCGGTGAATGGTTTCTGTCCGATCCGGCCCAATGGATATCAACGAAATTGGGACAACAAGCCGGGATTCAAGAAAATCTACATAATCCTTCAATTCTTGAGGCAATTCATCCTCCACAAGCCCTTTCAGGCTGCAGCTCCAGCCTTTTAGGTCTTCGTAGATGGGTGTAATCCGTTCATTAATGAGCTCATAAGGAACCTGGTCCGTGATCGTCCCATTGGCCAGCTGATATTGGGTACATACCTTGATACCGGAAAAGATGCTCAAAACATCCGCTTTCATCATAAGCAACTGCGTAACCCCGTTGATCATAATCGAATATTTCAAGGATGGCAAATCAATCCAGCCGCACCTTCTTGGCCGTCCCGTGGTTGAGCCAAACTCTTTACCCTCCTTGCGCATCGCTTCTCCTTCTTCATTCAGAAGTTCCGTCGGGAAGGGCCCGCTTCCGACCCGGGTACTATAAGCCTTGAAAATCCCATACACTTCACCGATATGACGAGGGGCAACACCCAGCCCCGTGCATGCTCCTGCACTCACCGTGCTTGAACTCGTCACAAACGGATAGCTTCCAAAGTCAATGTCCAGGAGAGAGCCTTGCGCACCTTCAGCGAGAATACTGGATCCAGCAGCTAACTCCTGATTGAGAAAGTACTCGCTATCAATCAATTTGAATTGCTTCAGGAACTCCACGGCTTCCAGGAATTGAGCTTCGAGTTCTGTCCAATTAAATTCCAAAGCATGATGGCTTAAGAGTTCCAGATGGAGATCAACCAATTTCTTCAGCTTTTCGCGGAAAGAAGCGGATAATACATCACCAACACGGAGGCCCTGACGACCTATCTTATCCTGATATGAGGGTCCGATGCCCTTGAGTGTGGATCCAATCTTGTCATCCCCTTTGGCTTTTTCCTGCGCCTGATCCAGCAACCGGTGCGTCGGCAAAATCAGCGTAGCCTTCTTGGAGATAAAGAGGTTGCCTTTCACATCAAGATTGTATTTGCTCAACTTCTCGATCTCCGCCTTAAAAACTATCGGATCCAGGACCACGCCGTTGCCGATGACATTCTTGGTCTTAGGTCTGAAAATTCCTGATGGAATCTGATGCAGCACATGCTTGATCCCATCAAACTCGAGGGTATGCCCCGCATTCGGCCCTCCTTGAAAACGGGCTACCACATCATATCGGGGCGCCAGGACATCCACAATCTTTCCCTTTCCCTCATCGCCCCATTGGAGGCCTAACAATACATCCACTTTCATTTATCTAAATAGTAATATGAGTATTTGACGACAGACTCCTGATTTTCATGGCTATTTCTTTGATGTCGGAATGACCTCTTCCTCGCTGTGTATCACCTGAAAGATTGCATTGAGCTTTGTAATAGCGAGCAATTTCTTTACACTTTCCGAAGGGCTCATGAGATATACCTCTCCTCCCTTGTTTCTGAATTTCGTCAGTATCGTAATCAGCACGCCGATCCCGCTACTGTTAATGTACCTCAATTGAGAAATATCAATAATGCATATCATTACCTGATGGCTAACGGCCTCGTTGACTACTTCCACAAGCCAGGTTCCATTATCTTCCCCGATCAGGTCCCCTGAGATTCTAAGAATAAGTGTGTTCGATCGGATTTCCTGAGCAAAATTCATGGCTTTTTATTTTCACAATTTTCTTTCATGCAACGCGCGTACAAAATTAAGGAGTGATTGACAACTTCAAACTGCATGAGCTCTTCAACGGTATTTTGAATTGTTTGAATCCGCGGATCGCAAAACTCAACAACGCTGTTGCAGTCGGTGCAAATCAAGTGATCATGCTGCCGGGAACCATACGATTTTTCATACTGGGCCTGGTTCTCTCCGAATTGATGCTTTGTGACCAGGCTGCACTGAGAAAACAAGTCAAGGGTGTTATACACCGTAGCCCGACTCACCTCCGAGCCCTTGGTTTTCATATTGACGTACAACGATTCTACATCAAAATGGCCATTGATTGAATATATTTCTTCCAGAATAGCGTATCGCTCTGGGGTCTTGCGCAATTCTTTTTTCTCGAGATACGCTGTAAATATCGCGCTGACTTCCTCGTACAATTTTTGATTCAGCACCATGCCGGCCGTAAATATAGGGGATGCGACATGATTCCTTGCTTGTTATGCCCTTCCCATGGTGGCTGAATCGAATCGGACAACCTTGACAACCCCCTCCACTTTTTCAAGCTTCTTGATCAGCAAGTCCAGGTGGCGTGTATCATTAACATAAAGCATGATTTCGCCCTCAAATATGCCCTGGTCGCTACGAAAGGCAATAGAGCTCATATTCACCTTTAATTCTTCTGAAATTATCTTAGAAACGTCATTAATCAATCCCACCCGGTCTGTGCCCACCACTTTTAGGCCTGTGAGGAACGATACTTCATGCTGTGAAGTCCATTTAGCCTTAATAACCCTGTGCCCGTGGTTAGAGAGGAGTTCCGGCGCGTTCGAACAATTTGTCCGGTGGATCTTGATGCCTTCGTTCATGGTCACGAATCCAAAAACCTCATCGCCAGGAATTGGCGAGCAGCACTTGGCCAGCTTGTACTCCACCACATCCATGTACTCTCCAATAAGCAAAATATCCTCTTGAAGTCGCTTGGGCGCGAAGGCATCACCCTCTTTTGGTTTTTTTTCCTCGCCAGTACGTGGCTTTGGTGGCAATTCTGGTTTATACTCTTTGAACCGCTTGAGTTCACTTAAGCCAATTTTTCCTGTACCTACATCATAATGCAAATCAAGCTGAGAGCTTACACCAAAGAAGGAGCGCATCAGGTCATAGGTTTGCGTTCCCGCGTCAACTTTCAACTGCTTCAACTTCCGCTGTAATATTTCCTTCCCCTCTTCCGCCACTTTTCGTTTGGCCTCTTTAAGTAAGTCTTTGATTTTCGACTTTGCCTTTTGGGTGACCACAAACCGAAGCCAATCCTCGTTGGGCTTCTGCTTGGACGAAGTCAGGATTTCAATCTGATCACCGTTCTTCATCACATGGTTGATGGGAACCAATTTCTGATTCACCTTTGCCCCGATGCATTTCGCGCCAATATCCGTATGAATGTCGAAAGCAAAATCAAGCGCAGTAGATCCGACAGGAAGGTTTTTGAGTTCACCACGGGGGGTAAATACAAATATCTCCTCATTGAAAAGATTGCCGCGGAAGTCATCGACAAACTCCAGCGCTGAGGTATCCTGCTTTTCCAATGTTTCCCGGACTCGAACGAGCCACTTCTCAAGGTTTGACTCCTGACTTGTGATGCTATCCTTATACTTCCAATGGGCCGCATAGCCCTTTTCAGCTATCTCGTCCATCCGCTTGGTTCTAATCTGCACTTCCACCCATTGACCATTTTTGGCCATGACGGTGGTGTGCAGGGATTCATAACCATTGGCCTTCGGTGTGCTGACCCAATCGCGGAGACGGTCGGGATTAGGAGTGTAATAGTCAGTGACAATAGAATAGACCTGCCAGCAATAGGTTTTTTCCTGCTCAAGTGGGGAATCAACAATAATGCGAACGGCAAAGAGGTCGTAAACCTCATCATACGGAATATTCTGCTTCCGCATTTTATTGTAAATAGAGAAGATAGATTTCGGTCTCCCTTTGATTTCATAGCTGACCTTCAGCCGATCTAGCTCTTCTTTGATCGGCGACACAAACTGCTTGATAAACTTATTCCGTGAGGCCTTGGATTCATCAACCTTGCTGTTGATGTCGTTATATACTGCCTGATCGGTAAACCGGAGATAAAGATCCTCCAGTTCCGTCTTGATGGCATTGAGACCAAGGCGATGGGCCAGGGGCGCATATAGGTAGATTGTCTCAGATGCAATCTTCAATTGTTTATTGCGGGGCATGCTTTCCAGCGTACGCATGTTGTGCAGCCGGTCGGCCAGTTTTATTAGAATCACCCGAACGTCTTCAGACAGCGTGAAAAGCATTTTGCGGAAATTCTCCGCTTGTGCCGAGGTTCCATATTCGAAAACACCTCCGATCTTGGTAAGACCGTCGACAATCTTGGCAATCTTCTTGCCAAACATCCGCTCTACATCCGCTAGCTCGATGTCGGTGTCTTCCACTACATCGTGAATTAGCGCGGCAATAATGGAAGTTGTCCCGAGGCCGATTTCCTCAACACAGATCTCGGCAACGCTCAAGGGGTGGAAGATAAAGGGCTCGCCAGACTTGCGGCGCATGTCTTTGTGAGCCTCCAGCGCCAAGGTGAAGGCCCGTTTGATTCGCTTGGCGTCATCCGCCCTAAGCACCGGCTTACTCTTCCTGAGAAGCCGGCGATAGCGATTGATGATCTCCCGGCGCTCCTCCACCGAATCAATAACAGCCGCGGTTACCAAGTAGATTTCATATTGGACTTCTATGCTAACGAATTATCTCTAAATTTGCACTCCTTTTCTCAAAAACATTGTTTCTGAAGAGGAATTGAAGCATTGGCGGATGTAGCGTAATTGGCACCCCGATCCCGATAAACCATTGGGACGATCAGGGCAGACTTAGGATCACCAATTATCTCTCCTCCCAGTATTAGTAAGTAATGTCACATGCGGATGTGGCGTAATGGCAGCCGCGCCAGACTTAGGATCTGGTGCCGAAAGGCGTGGGGGTTCGAGTCCCTTCATCCGCACAGAATTAGTGAATGAAGAGACTTGATCTCCAAATTCCGGCACATTTGCAAAGAAGGCAAAATGCGGATGTGGCGTAATTGGCACCCCAACGCGTCGGGGCAGACTTAGGATCTGGTGCCGAAAGGCGTGGCCCCGATTGCTATCGGGGGAGTCCCTTCATCCGCACAGAAAAATAGTTGCCGGTAACCGGTAACCGGTCTGCCAGCCACCTGGTTAAATCGGTTACCGGATTCGGGTAGCCGTCTATTGAAACTGAGAACAACTAAATCTTAGAACCGTGAATATCACACTAGATCAACCCTCATCCACTGATGGACTCATCAAAATCACACTTACTGAAACGGACTATCAGCCGAAAGTAGAAGAGAAGGTACGGGAATACTCCCGGAAGATGAACATAAAGGGGTTCCGTCAAGGTAAGGTTCCAGCGGGCGTAGTCCG
>JANPES010000172.1:0-5212 GCA_031423035.1 Cyclobacteriaceae bacterium
GTACTTACTGACGCAAACTTTGACGAAACAATTAAGTCTGATAAACCGGTATTGGTGGATTTCTGGGCTGAATGGTGCGGACCCTGCAAGATGATTGGGCCTGCCGTAGAAGAACTGGCCGCCGACTATGAGGGAAAAGCCGTTGTTGCCAAACTTAACGTTGACGAGAATCCTCAAGTGACCGCCCGTTTTGGCGTCCGCTCCATCCCTACCCTTCTAGTTTTCAAAAACGGTCAGATTGTAGACAAACAAGTAGGAGCCGTACCAAAATCAGTGCTTGCCGGCAAGCTTAATGCGCAGGTTGCTTAGCTAGCCTGGGGATCCAATCATCTTCCGAGGCTATTTTGCTTTGCATTCGTGCAACCGTGCGGAATCAAACAAACGTGAAGTGATGTGTATTATGGAATGGCGCATGCATCAAGTCGTTATACTTTTCACGCTGCTGTTGCTGCTTATTTCTGTTTCCATGTCAGGGCAGAATTTTTCATCCGAAAAACAGTTGTATCCCAAGTTTAGAGATCTCTTCAACGGCCTGCCGTTCGCAACGCCCAATTCGCGCGTGTCCACCGACATCTACTTCGACGAAGAATGGAAATTAGGCACGGTTATTCTTCATGAGACCAACGATACAATCAAAGGATTTTTGCTACGCTACAATATTTATCTTAACGAAATCGAGATTAGGTCACAGAGTGGCATTCGTGCACTAGCTAACGCGAAAGTGAAAAGATTTACTTTTCAAGATTCAGTTTCAACAGTATCAACACAATTCGTGAATTCCAGGCCTTACACGCTTGACGAAGTACCTCTACTTGGCTTCTTCGAATTGCTGGTCGATGGCCAGGTGCCGCTGCTAAAGCGTCACACGATAACCATCAAAGAGCCCGATTACATTCCCGCTTTAAATACCGGAAGTCGTGATATGGAAATCAAGAGGAATACCGAATATTATGTTGCCTTCGGGAGCATTCTGACAGTGGTCAAAGGGAAGAAAAAATTACTGGAAGCATTCGGGCAACATGCTGAAACCGTCAACGCCTACATGAAGACAAATTATCTCCATGTTTATGACCAGAATGGGTTAATTCGAATTCTTGAATATTACAATACCCTGTTGAATACTCACTAGCCTGATTGGCAAAAGCTCAGAGCCTCCTGATTCGTTCAACCATTTCAAAGACCGCCGGACATACTTGCGTATTCTTGGCTGTTAGTTCCATAATCTGAATCATTTTCTTCCGGTTTGTATGGGGATACTCACGACAGGCTTTCGGGCGATCTTTGTAGACGCGACAATGGTTGTCGCTATCCAGGAAAGGACACGGTGATGACTTCAACACATAGTCCTTGTCTTCATCGATTTTCAGGAAAGTTGTGATAAAATCGCCTGGCTTTATCCGCAAGGATTTGGCCACGCGTTCAATGTCTGTCTGGTAAAAAATCGGGCTGGTAGTTTTACAGCAGTTGCCGCAGGTGAGGCAGCCGATCTCCTCAAAAACCTTTTCATGTGCCTCATGAAAGGCGTCATCCACCTTGCGGGGGTCTTTTTTCTTCAAGCCCATCAAAAATTTCCGGTGATCGGCGGCTTTTCTCGATGCGATTTCCTTGAATCTGCTCAAGTCCATCCGGCAAAGATAGCGGCTACCGCGAGAGAATTCTTGCCGGCAGCATAAACAATGCCCCAATAAATTTCAGCAGCGCCTCCAGCGTGATTCCAATAATGCGAAACGGGAGCAGCAACAGCCAAATCAGCGGGAACAAGAACAAGAAGGCTATGGCCAGCGGCCAGCACAGCACCAGGAGAATAAACCAGAGGAGGATCTTCATGCGATCTACTAAAGCAAAAGGGCAGCCAAACAGAAAATCGCGCCAGGAGACCGATTTCACAACTGCTGCCTAGGATGTGTATACGATTGTGTACAGGATACTGATCGGTGGTGAACAGTTGATAGTCCGAGCGGGGTCATGATAAGCCTGGAGTCAGAAATGACTGGAAGTTATTTTGTTTTGTAGGGAGGTGGCGGAGAGCAGTCCCAGGTAACTATTTATTTGGCTGTGCCTGCAACTGCATGACCGGAGCCTGCATTTGAATTATCTCAACGAAGGCAATCCCCATGTGGTTCTCAATAACTTTAACCGCCATTGAATTAGTGAACGTGTGCATAAAAGAATGATGCACTGTGAGAATTAAATCCTGGAGTTCGTGATCTGCCTCCATATCCACTACTGAGAGGCCTATTTCACGGCATTTGTCCTTTGAAATATGTCGCGCGTGCGACTTGTTCATCTTGTGGTCACTGAACTCCTTTAAAATTTTCTTTGCTTTAGAAGGGTTGCCTTCACACATATTTCGACTTAACCACTCTTCTGCCAGTTTTTCAGACCAGTCGATAGCATTTTGGCATGTTCCTAAGAAAGTTGGATGGTACTTGCTTATGATAACTTGCCAGAGAGGTGCTGAATTGGGATTTGATTTTATGTCCTTCTTCGCTTGTTCAAACTCATCAAGCACACCCTGACATGGCACTCCGCCAATCTGTGGATCAATCGGTCCAAGATTGGATTGTTTACCCATCATAATCTCTTTGCATGAAAATGCAATCATTGTCCCTGCCGACATGGATATTTGAGGAATGATAGCTCTAATGTCTTTGCCAAACATGGAGTGGAGATAGTCCACAATACTTTCGGTGGCAGCAAGGTCCCCTCCAGGAGTATGAAGGATCAAGTCGAGGCCCTTGGTCCTATCCAACTTATGCACAGTCACCATGAAGGCATTCTTATCCTTATCATTCACGATGGCATCAGATTGGTTGGGTTTTTGAAGCCATCCTGAATAGTACGCTATTACATTCCGGCCTGTCTTCTTTTGAATTTGAGCGAGGTATTTCCTCCTTACAACATCCAGAGCGTTGGGGTTCCCTGTCTGCAACTGTCCTTGAATTTCCTCAAGTACCTCTTTCCAATTTGGCATTTCAGGAATTCAATAGAAGTGACGTGCTTGGGGATGCAATGCTGGGTGTGTCTTTGTACAAGGTGAATTTTTGGAAATAGTCCCCTTGTGAAGACCATTGAGGATTTGAAGGAGGAAGCGGAACGGCAGGCCCAGTCTTCAAAACCTTGCCGTAATCCTTGACAAAGGATTTCTTTCTTGTTTTTTTAGTCGTTTTGGCCATTCTTATGGGTTTTCAATGATCAAATTTATTGATCTTCTGAACTATAACAAGCACCACGCTCAATGAGTTTCAACCCTTCAATCTCGCGTCATCGTTCAGTTCCAGCTCCCCTCTAAACGCCCCCTGACTCAGCACCCCATACAAATTCTCCTCATTGCGCGCGCCTTTCACCCGTGGGTATGGCGCCTCGTCTCCGGACGCGTGCCGGTGAGAACGTCCTTTGAAACATTGATGCCACCGACTCCTGCCCATGCCCTTTCCGTTTAGTTCCCGAATTGATCAGGCTTTCCGGATGGCGTATGGGCAACCTTATGGCTTATGTCTGAAAAGTACAAGTTTGTCGACGCTAAGGGTACCTATTTCGTTTCGGCAAAGGACTATTCCTCCAAGGGGGCGAGGTTACCTTGCTATCGGTTTTATATAGTGCAATTCGTACTTTCGAATGACGCTTTCAACAGGCACGCGCTACAAGCGTGCGCCATAACGGCTAATGTTGATGAATGGCTCAGAACTGTATTCGGAGTTGGAGGTAAACAAGAAAGACAGAAAGTACCAGGTATGGATGCGAAAATCATTGAGCGTTCCATTGTGGACGCCAAAGGTTCTCAGACAAAAGGTTAATTATATACACAACAATCCAGTAAAAGCAGGCTTGTGCAGAAATCCCGAAGTGTACGCATACTCAAGTGCTCGTTTCTATATTCGCAATGAGAAGAATTGGGATTTTCTGGTACACTATGGATGGATAGGGTAAATGAGAAGGGGGATGCGCGGCTATATTGTGCGCAGTCGTGTTGGTGTCGGAGGCCTAACACCAACACGGGGCGGGGTGCTAGTGCTGTTTTCAAAGTTCCTAACCATTCATTCTCAGAGCTAAGTCAATGTCATTAAATTGAACTACCCTCTTTACGCCCTTGAAGATCTTTTCTTTTCTCTTGAGGCTTAGTTTTAAATAATTGGATAACCCCAATTCCCAGGTCCTGATTGCAGGTATACCAAAAACATGACTTAGAAATTCAAATTCGAAGAAGCCATAATCAGCAACCAAGTATTTGAATTGATAGTCTTTATCAAAGAAAATGCTCGGATGCCTTGTCCATTCCTTGCTCATTAGAATAACTCCCATTCTCTCGAAGTAGAAAACGGGATATTCGCCAATGTTATATCTGGCAAATTCTCTTATGAAGTCAAACCGACTATCGTGCCCATCATTAAATTGCCTTTCTCGTTCTTCAAGAAACATTTTGTAAAGACCTCTTTTCAATTGTCGGCATATGTTCTCCTGAAAGCTTCGCTGTAACTTATACTTTTGCTTGACAGAAAGTGTTTTGCGCTGCATGTTAACGTTGAAATAAATTGATGAAAATCGGGCCTGGGTCTTGTTCCTTCCAAAATCATTGTCTCCGTTAAGTAGAACCGTTCTCGAAATGTTAAATGCTTCTTTTAGGATGGTTTCGATTGGCGGGAGGGAATTGGTGGTTTTTCCAAAATACGCGTTGCACGAATCACAAACATTTTGGCATATTCGTATTCCTCCCAGTTGTTGAGGAACTGTGTGAGCCTTCCTTATAAACTCCGTCTCATCGTCAGACCGCTTGCACCAGATACACTGTTTCAATTCGTAGGATTTAGCAATTGCACTCAATATCCTTAATCCAATTCTCCTTCAATTGGTTCCCCATTTTGAACAAAGAAGTTTCAAATAGCCTTCGTGGTTGAAATCAACTTTCAAATTGCGTATATTATCTCCATGTGATCATTCCTGAACAGAGACGAAAATACTGACAAAGTGCTGGAAGTCACCAAAGCAATAGTTGGCCTCATCCCCGCTGGGTCCATCATAAGTTATCTCTTAGATCAAATTATCCAACCCCGCCCCATGTTGGTGTTCGCCCGACAATGAGTCTTTAGGAGCGGTTTCCGCGGGCGATGAAACGGGGTGGGCGGCACCAGCATGCCTACGCACGATCGGTCAGCACGGAGTGTAGGTATTTGGCTGCACTTTATAAGGAAAACATGATTTGATTACTAGACTT
>JANPES010000173.1:0-22386 GCA_031423035.1 Cyclobacteriaceae bacterium
TTTACGATGAACCGACAACAGGCCTTGACCCCATCACAGCACGAGAAATATCAGAACTGATTGTTACTGTTCAGAAAAAATACAATACCGCTTCGATGATCATCTCACACGACATGAATTGCATCCACGCTACTGCCAACCGGATTGTCATGCTGATTGAAGGAAGGTGCTATGCCAATGATACATATGATTCGCTCATTAGAAACATGGATGAAAAGGTTAAGGACTTCTTTATTGAAACACTATGAATGCCAACAAAAATATTAACAACATGAAGCTCGGCATTTTTGTGCTCGCCGGGTTTCTGTTTTTAGTTTTCTCCCTCTACATGATCGGAAGAAACCGCAGCCTCTTTGGAGCCACCTTCGCCATCACGGCCCGGTTCAACAACATCAACGGGCTTGTACCCGGAAATAATGTCCGGTATTCTGGAATTGATGTGGGCACCATCCATTCCATTGAACTAGTCAATGACACGTCGGTACGGGTCACCATGCTTATTAATAAGAGCGCACGAGGTCATATCAAAACCAACGCCATCGCCTCCATTGGTACAGACGGGTTGATGGGCAATAAACTCATTAGCATCAAGTCACAACCTGGTACCTCGCTGCCCGTGAAGGATGGAGGGGAAATACAAACACTGAAGCCAGTGGAGACGGATGAAATGTTGCAAACGTTAAACACCACCAATGAAAACATCGCAATCATCAGCAAGAACCTGAGGGAAATAACAGGCAAACTAAACAGTCGCAACAGTCTTTGGAATTTTCTGTCGGACACACTCATCGTAATGGACCTAAAGAAAGCCGTAAGCGCCATCCGGCAGGCCGGCGACAATACCGTTCAATTCACCGACGACGCCGCCTCGCTTGTTCGCCAGCTTCGCGATGGAAAGGGACTGGCTTCCACCCTATTCACGGATACCTCGATGACCAGGCAGCTGCAGGCTTCAATTGCTGAAATCCAAAAAGCAAGTAAGAACCTGAGTCTGACCACCGCCCAACTCAAGGAGACCATCAACAACGCCGGACAAGGGAAAGGAGCTGTAGGCGTGCTGCTAGCGGATACGGCCACTGCGAACAAACTGCGTCAAACCATTTTCAATGTCGAGCAAGGAACGGGCAGGTTTAATGAGAACATGGAAGCGATGAAACATAACTGGCTCTTCCGCGGCTATTTTAAGGATCAGGAAAAAATTGCTGAACAGGAGAAGAAGGAGGCAGAAAAGAAGAAAAAGCCCTGATGGCTAATCATAGAATTCCTTTGCCAAGGATCCGATGGCTTTGCGGTCACGTGCGCACGTCTTGCGGAGACCAGCAACTGTTGCCGGATCGATCTGTGTTGGTGAAGTGTTCAGAACCTCTAGAAGCAATTCCTTGTCATGAAGACGCCCGATAGCATCTTCCAGAATAGCATAAAATTTCCTCTTTCTTCTACTAAGTAGGTCAGAAAACTTCGCAAGATATACGACTGATTTCGCCCGCTTCCTCACCTTGTGTAGGTCTTTAGGCTTCAGTTTCGGAAAAAGTCGAGATCTAATGGCTTTCATCTGCTTGCGCAAGTGGTTCCTCACGTCATTGGAGCGAACACGCTTCAACTCACTCCTTATCTCCTTGCCGGTGCGCCCCAATTGTTCAAGGTAAAATGGTATTTCGGCCCGGAATTCTTCCTGGTGCTTGAGGGAATCTCCGAACTGTTCAATGGGGAGGCCTTCCAATCCATGGGCGATCAGCAAGTGGACCATCAATTGTGGCTGTCGAATCTGATTTGCTTTGCGAAAAATATTGCGAAGCGGGAGGTATAGCTCATGTCCATCAAATTTCTTAAGTGAAGCATCCATCAACTGAAGCACACACTTGGTTTTTTTTATATCGACCCGAATTTGATGCAGGGTCTCCGGTTCATTAAAACGGTGGTACCGCTCAAGGTTAGTCAGCAGCGAATCGAAGCGTGCGGTAATATACTCGTCGAGCGCTTTCATCGGTCAGGATTTTGGAAGCTCCGCGTTTGTCGTATCGCCGGTACCCAGAAGCATTGAGAGCGTCTTGAACCGGTAGTTATGATCGGTAATGAGTTTCGCGATTCCAACAAAGGGAACAAACAAGATCATCCCTGACAAACCCCAGAGAATACCTCCAACGAAAATTGCCACCAAAACCACCAGTGTATTGACCTGGAGTCTGTTGCTCACAGCAATCGGAAAAATTACGTTTGCCTCCAGGTATTGAACGAAGGTAAAAATTCCCACCACACCGATTGGATACCAAATGGAATCATAGGTAGTCCATGCCATCGTGATGGGCAACAGCGCACCAATCAAAATACCCACATAAGGTATGAACGTAAGAATCGAGGCGATAAATCCGAAGAGGATAGGATGCGGCACACCCAGAAGCATCAGACCCGCACTATTGAGAATCCCTACTACAAGGTATACTATGCCCATGCCTTTAATGAAATTGAAGTAGGCCTGAATGGTAAGGCCAAGAATTTCCCTGATGTTTTCATTTCGTTCTTCAGGGAATATCCGGCAAAGGACCTTGACCCAATGGTGGCGATAATACAGGATAAGTACGGCGTAAACCGGCACGAGAATAAGCACAACGGCCGAGATCGCCGAAAATGAAATCGCATCGGCTAGCATGGTGAACGTCCCAGTCCAGATCTTATCGGTGAATGTACTCATCAGGCGTTCCTGCTTCTCGGGTGAGACTCCAAAGAAGTTAATTAGGTAATGGCTACCTTGGTTCATAGCGATCAATAGTTTGCCCTGTAGCGCTGGCCACTCCTTGAGAAAGCCGAGGAACTGCTGAACCATCAGAAAGGCAATGGATACGACGACAGTCGTGAGAATGACGAGGCCAATAAGGATAGCGGTCATGCGACCAATGCCTTTCCGCTCCATCCAGGCGCAAGTGGGATAAAGAACGAAACTGATGAGCACTGCAAAACTCAAGGGGATAAATACTTCACGGCCGAAGTAGAGAATAAGGGAGCCGAATACGATGTATTGCAAATACGTAAGTAACATCGGCGCGTGATTTCCCAACAAACTATTAAACCGAAAATGGCCAAAACGAGGATTTTGCATAACATGATCCCCTGCTCTGCGGGAAAGTAAAACTAGTAAAATTGGTGGCTTATTCTCCTGAGGGCAATCAGGCTGAGGAAATGACAATTGTCATCAGTTTAAGGTGCCGTGAGAGCTGGAAAGTTGCTATCTCCTTCCTACTTCGAGCCAACAAAGAACAAAGCGGAATCACCCAATGCCGTGACGAAGGTCATAGGTTCTCCCTTTTCCAACCGCAATCTTTATGCATGCAATTGGCCATGAACTGATCCAAGTAGGTTCGGATTATCCAATTGTGCCTTCATTCGGATTATGTGGTTACGATAATCAATCGTTATGGAAGCCAAGAAAACGGGATCAGCAGTATTATCAACGAAATCCAATCTGTTCCGAAGCATTGGCCTGCTAACTTCCATGGTAATCGTTGTTACCGCCTTTCAATGGAAGTCATACGAAGAGCCTACCGTGGAACTGCAGCGCAAAAATACAAACACGTTTGAAGAGGTTCTCGACATCCCTGCTACCAATCTGCCGCCACCACCTCCTCCTCAGGTGTTGCAGCCACAAGTAGTTGAGGTTCCCAACGAAGAGGAAATTAAGATAGACATCAAAATGAATCTGGATGTCGAAGTAACAGATTACACCAAAATAGAGCAGATTGTCATTCAGCCTTTGGCTCCAGTGGTAGAGGAGGAAGAAGAGACAGAAAGAATATTTACGTTCGTCCAGGAAAGCGCATCACCCAAAGGAGGGATGGCTGCATTTTACACATTTGTCAAGGAGAACATTAAGTATCCTGCCCAGGCCCGCCGCATGGGTATCCAAGGGCGTGTGTTTGTGGAGTTCGTTATTGCAAAGGACGGCTCGCTCACGGATGTCAGGAGTGTAAAAGGAATCGGTGCAGGCTGCGATGAGGAGGCTATTCGGATTGTTCAATCTGCGCCTGCCTGGAATCCTGGGAAACAAAGAGGTCGGCCAGTAAGGCAGCGTTATACGCTTCCGATAATTTTCATGATGGCAAACGCTAACTAGTGTGACTGGCGGACTTAAAAGTTAATTCCCAGCCGTGACAGCACCCGTCACTAGAATCTCCTCGAGTTTCACATTAAGATCTTCTCCGCGCAGGCCCTTGGCAATGATCTTTCCCTCGGGATCCAGCAGGAAGTTCATCGGAATGCCACTGATTCCGTATAGCTTACCCGCTTCATACTCCCATCCTTTGAGGTCAGACAACTGGAGCCAGGTCAACTTGTCCTTTTTGATTGCCTCGACCCACTTGCCTTTGTCTCCCGGTTCGTCGAACGACACACCCACTATTTCGAAGCCCTTCTTGTTGTAGGTCCTGTAGGTCTTGACCAGGTTTGGGTTCTCTCTGCGGCAGGGTCCGCACCAGCTTGCCCAGAAGTCTATCAACAAATACTTGCCACGGAGGGATGACAGCGTAACTGGTTTTCCGTTCACATTATCCATCGTAAAATCCGGTGCGATCTGGTTGATGTCGGTCTTCTTGGCGATGGCAAGCCGGCCGGCCAGCTTTTGACCGATAGAAGAGACTTTGATTGCCGAATCGAGGAGTAGAAAGGCGGAGTCAAATTTTTGAACATCGGGATTGTAAGAATACATCTCGATGATTTCATAGGCAGAGACAAATGATGAAGGATGAGTCTTGACAAATTCAGATGTAAGTTTCTTTTGATCGGAATCTATGAGATCATACGTATTCTCCAGACTATCGACAAGGCGCTTGTTGCTTTTATCGGCAGCCGAGTATGCCTCGATAAAATTATCCAATCGCAGTTGTACCGGCGCCATCGCTATTTGTAAAGTGTGGTTGTCATCATTGGCTTTCGTACCCACTGCGGTTGCGTTGGTCAGTGAATCCTTCGAAGCGCTTATTTCAATCCTACCGTTTTCCAGGTAGAACTCAAGGAAATCATGATTCTCATCCCCCATGATGCTCAGCCTGGCTTTTCGGGGCTCATCCGCTTTCCCAGAAAAGATGTATACACCACTGGTACTTTTTGCTGAGTCCGTCTTGCGATCCTCACCTATCCGGTAGGACATCAAAAGGGCCCCAGAATCCAATCCCTTGAGACTAATGGTCACAGTATATGTGGTATCCACCACAGTCGCTTCTTGCTGTTTGTGATCATTCTTACAGGAAATGGCGAATGCGAGTGTGCAAAGGCCAATGACAGCTAAACCAAGAATCCGTTTCATATAAAGTGTATTGTGTTTAAACGTCCAAAACTAAAGAAAATCTCCTGAAAGGGGTTGATTGATTTTGGTCGCAGTAGGCGAGATACAATAAGAGGCCAATTAGTTCTATATCATTATCCAATTTTTTTGTAAATTGAATATCTCTTTTAAATTAAACCCGCTCGATATGAAAAAGCTCCTTTATCCTTTCGCCTTCGGCCTGTTGTGTTTGACCCTTGTTGTTTCCTGCAAGAAAGATGATCCCGCTGCAACAAATTCCCTCATTGGGAGTTGGAAGTTTACAAGTGCTACCTACTCCGGTTGCACGGATGCAGCTAATGATGGCACAGAGACTTGCACTACTGACTGCGGCACCTTAACATTTACCGCTACGGGATATACTTATTCCGCACCTGGTCTAACTACAGATAGCGGTACCTACACGGTGAGTGGTTCCACCATTACAAATACCCCAACAGCCGGCACCGCATCAACCAGTACTTTTACCGTTGTCGGGTCAATTTTGACATTTGTCGAAGTGGACGACAGCAGCGGTTGCACAGAGACAACAGTATTCACAAAGGTCTGATCCAGCATCAGCCTCACAGCTTTTCTCAAAAGGGGTCTTAGCGGCCCCTTTTTGATTTTGTAGGATGGTCTGGATTGTTCGAACCGCGCTCATGCATGCGGCAGCACATGCCAATGAAAGTCCTGGCAAAGTCCATCAACAAAAAAAGCCCTTTTTGAGGGCTTTTTTTTGTAGTCCGTAGGGGAATCGAACCCCTATTACCAGAATGAAAATCTGGTGTCCTAACCGTTAGACGAACAGACCGTTGCTTTTTTAAGAGCCGCAAAGATAGAAGCCAATCGCCATTTGGCAAACTCCTATCTTGCCTTTTTTGAAGTTAGGGGAACTGAATAGGTTGGTTTTCCCTTATTACTGGTATATTTTTACCCGCTGTTTCTTAACGCCCAAAAGCACACGACATGACAAAAATTGGAATCAATGGTTTTGGCCGAATCGGCCGACTGGCCTTCCGGGCTGCTGCAGGAAGAAAAGACATCGAGATCGTCGGTATCAATGACCTCGTTGATCCGGAATACATGGCTTATATGCTCAAGTATGACTCCACCCATGGAAAGTTTGAAGGAACAGTTGAAGTAAAAGACGGTCAACTGGTCGTAAACGGCAAGACCATTCGCGTCACCGCAGAGAAAGACCCTGCCAACCTCAAATGGGGTGAAGTAGGTGCAGATATAATCATCGAATCTACTGGTCTGTTCCTGACCAAAGCAGATGCCCAGAAGCACATCAACGCTGGCGCAAAACGCGTCATCATGTCCGCCCCCGCCAAGGACGACACGCCGACATTCGTTATGGGTGTTAACCACAAGAGCCTGAAGGCAGACCAAACGATCATCTCCAACGCTTCATGTACAACGAACTGCCTCGCTCCCATCGCCAAAGTTCTGAATGACAAGTTCGGAATCGCTGAAGGTCTGATGAGCACCGTACATGCTGTTACTGCCACCCAGAAGACGGTGGATGGGCCTTCCTCCAAAGACTGGCGAGGCGGACGTGGTGGCTTCCAGAACATTATTCCCTCATCCACCGGCGCTGCCAAAGCGGTAGCATTGGTGATCCCTGAACTCAAAGGCAAACTCACCGGAATGTCGTTCCGCGTACCCGTCGCCGATGTGTCTGTTGTTGACCTGACAGTCCGCCTGACCAAACCCGCCACCTACGATCAAATCAAAGCCGCCATGAAGGAGGCTGCAAATGGCGAAATGAAAGGCATCCTCGGATACACCGAAGACGAAGTAGTATCTCAGGATTTTGTAGGAGACGCCCGCACTTCAATCTTTGATGCAAAGGCTGGTATTGCCCTCAATGACAATTTCGTGAAAGTGGTAGCCTGGTATGACAACGAGTGGGGCTATTCCAACAAACTCATTGACATGGTCCAAGAGTTGGCCAAACATAAATAGGTTACAGGTCACAAGTAACAAGATGGAGGCTGTGGCGGGGTAGCCTATAACCCGCATCCTTCTGCTATTCTACCATACTTTCTCCTGGGTGAGGGAGTGCTTATACCAAATGTTCAGTATTACTCCGGCGAGCGCCACGATCATCCCCAGGTGCGCTGCGAGGCTGAAAGTTTCTCCAAAGAAGAAGTACCCGAGGATCAAGGCATAAACGATGCCGATGTACTTCAAACTGGCCACCTTGGAAAGCTCATCCGACTGGTAGGACCGCGTCATGAAATATTGCGCGATTTGTGCCGTCAACCCAATGAAGATCAAGAAGAACCAATCGGTTCCATGGGGCGATACCCAGGTGACCGTATTGATCAGTAGCAACGTCACCGGCAGAGAGACTAGCGGAAAATAGAAGGTGATAACCAAGGGATGTTCCGTCAGCTTTAATTGCCGGATCATATTATACGCCAGCCCGGCAAAGAATGCTGACCCGATGCCAAAACCCAGATAAAGTGGTTCAATCCGGCTGTCAAAGCCTTGCACCATTAAAACCCCAAAGAAGGAAACTCCAAAGAAAACCCATTGCCAAGGCTTGACGGGTTCCCTGACGAGAAAAATCCCCATGATTGCGGTGAAGATAGGTGACAAGTACTGAAGCGTTACCGCGGTGGCAAGGGGCATGTGCTGGAGGGTGATGAAGTACAATACCAGGGAACTGGATCCAAAAAAACCACGGAGTAGCAGGGCTTTGCTGTTGTTTCCAGGGAGCGGGATCTTGAAATAGCGGACGATGCCGAAAGCGATGACCAGAGAAACAAGTGACCTCAGGAATGCAATTTCAATAGCAGGCAAATGCCCGAGGAACTTCACGGCCGTGTTCATCAAAGCGAAGAAGAACGTAGCCAACAGCATGAAGCGGACACCTGGGGAAAACATGGGCGCAAGAACGTAAAAAACTGTGGTGCGTTAGAGGCGGTCTTCAATTGTCAATCCATGTTCCTTCGATTCGCTGAAATTCACCCTTTTTGAAGGCAACCAAGCGTGTAAGGTTCACTTATAAATCGTGTGTTAGAATGGCTGTAAAACAGGAATTGAGTATTCTTCAAGCATACCCCAAATTAGGGGAACGCTATTTAGCGTATTGATAATCAACATTTTAACTGGCCATTTTCTCCAATAACCAGAGATATGAGGACGGCTTGCATGGTTAGTTTACTGATGTAGTGTTTCCCCGGAATTTGGAGTAATCCAGCCCCGATAGCAGCTCAATTTTGATTCAACAAAACGAAGGAGGGGATATGAATACGCTTGCATCAAACATCAACGTTCGCCATCGGCTGACCCAGGTGATCATATTGGTTGCATGTGTCATGCTCTGCATGTTGATTTCTCAATTCGCGGTGGCCGGACGCAATCCAAAGCCACCCCGTTTCGACAAGCACAAGTTCCGCGTTAATGTGCACATCAACTCAAACCGGGTTGTTAAAGTACTATACAAGAAAAGAATGGAGGCTCCAAAATCTTCCCTCTTGGCTTCTAACCGGAGAAGCAGAGGAAAGGCACAGGTTGCCCAGGCTGAAACCGATAGCTCATACTAAAGAAAAGGGGTGTTTAGTGATAGGCCTCTGCAGTTTCTGCAGGGGCTTTTTTTTGCGATCTTAGCAACCCTGCACCTGCCCATGGACTTCGAAAAGGATACCTTTCTTCACCGCCTTGCGCAAACATCGCCTCATCCCTTCGGTATAGCTGTGGAACGGGCAGAAGGAATATACTTATACAGTCCGGATGGCACCCGGTACATGGACATGATTTCAGGGATAGCCGTGACCAATATCGGCCACCGTCATCCCAGGGTGGTGCAGGCGATTAAGGACCAGGTAGATAAGCACCTCCATGTAATGGCCTACGGCGAGTACATCCAGTCAACCTCCAATAAGTTGGCCAGGAAACTGACCAGCCTGCTTCCACCAAATCTCAACTGCTGCTACTTTGTGAATTCTGGTACGGAGGCGAATGAAGCCGCCCTCAAGCTGGCGAAGCGCATCACCGGACGAACGCGAATCGTCTCTTGCCGAAAGTCATACCACGGAAGCACGCACGGTTCACTTAGCGTTTCAGGTAATGAAGCAAAGAAGAATGCGTTCCGGCCCCTTTTGCCTGATGTGCATTTTATTGATTTCAATTCCATCATCGACCTTGATCAGATCACAACCGAGACCGCCTGTGTGATTATGGAAACCATACAGGGTGATGCGGGGGTGAGAATCCCTTCCGCGGATTACCTACAAGCTGCGCGCAAGAAATGTAATGAAACGGGTGCTCTACTTATCCTCGATGAAATTCAATGCGGCATGGGACGTACGGGCAAGCTCTTTGCCTTTGAACACTTCGGCATCGTTCCTGATATGTTGACGATCGCGAAGGCCTTTGGTGGGGGTCTCCCGATTGGCGCCCTCGTCTCGTCTGAAGAGAAGCTTAAGGCATTCACAACCAATCCCAAGCTCGGCCACATCACCACATTCGGCGGAAATCCGGTCTGCTGTGCTTCCGCCCTTGCAACACTGGAGGTGATTGAAGAAGAAAATATCCTAGCGCAGGTCGAAGCCAAAGGAAGATTGATTGAGTCGCTGATCCAGGGTCCCGAAGTGAAAGAAATCAGACGGATGGGGATGATGTTTGCGGTGGACTTTGACTCTGCCGACAGGGTCAATCGCATTGTGGAATACGCGAAGCAAAAAGGAGTCATCTGCTATTGGTTCCTCTCCCACCCGAACAGCTTCCGTATTGCCCCTCCCTTGACGATTTCAGAAGATGAAATCCGCGAAGCGTGCAGCGTCATCAAAGAGGCCATTCAGAAAACAAAGAATCTCTAAACGCCTAGCCAACCGCGGCCACTATAGCTTCTCAATTACCAGGTTGTGGTTAGTATAAATGCAGATATCCGCAGCGATCGTGAGGCTCTCGCGTACAATCTCTTCTGCCGAAAGATGCGGAGCGTGCTTCTTCAGCGCGAGCGCCGCCGACTGGGCATACATGGCTCCTGATCCAATCGCAGCCACCTGGTGATCCGGTTCCAGGACATCGCCGGTACCAGATACCATCAGAAGCTCATCTTTGCTCACGGTGATCAGCATGGCTTCAAGTCTCCTAAGAAAACGGTCGGTGCGCCAGTCCTTTGCCAATTCAATTGCAGCACGCTTCATGTTGCCACTGTAGGCATTCAGTTTTTCATCAAAGCGATCTAGTAGTGTAAACGCATCGGCTGTTGAACCGGCAAATCCAACCAGGATCTTACCGTCCTGAAGTTTACGGATCTTCTTGACGTTGCTTTTCGCAATCGTCGCGCCAAGCGTGGCCTGACCGTCACCACCAATGGCTGTTTGCCCGTTATGCTGGACAGCAAGAATGGTTGTGGCGTGGATGGGGGTCATCGTACTCAGGATCCTTGGCGGATTAAATAAGGATTCTTACCGGATCTTCCAGCAAGCCCTTCAGCGTTTTTAGAAACGCGGAACCCACCGCTCCGTCTACCGCGCGGTGATCGCAAGACATCGTGACCTTCATCACGTTTCCGGGCACAACTTGTCCGTTCTTCACAATAGGTGTTTCTTTGATACCGCCAATTGCAAGGATGCAGGCATCCGGAGGGTTGATGATGGCTGTAAATTCTTCGATGCCGAACATACCCAGGTTGGAGATTGTAAATGTGCTTCCCTCCCAGTCGCTGGGTTGCAATTTTTTATCGTGTGCTTTTTGTGCGAGCTCTTTCACTTCCACGGCGATATGTGAAAGTGACTTGTTGTCAGCAAACCGAATCACCGGCACCAGGAGGCCATCTTTCACAGCCACGGCCACGCCGATGTGGATATGATGATTCTTGCGCATCTTGACTTGTCCCGCCCCAGCGGGATCGCCCAGCCAGCTCACATTGACGTCAGGATTCTGGCGCAGTGCCGCAGCAACCGCTTTGATGACCATGTCATTGAACGAGATCTTGACCGGCGCAACTTCGTTGATACTCTTGCGTGCTTCGACCGCCTTATCCATGTTAATCTCCATGGTTAGGTAGAAATGCGGTGCCGTAAACTTGCTTTCAGCCAGACGTTTTGCGATTGTTTTCCGCATCTGCGAAACCGGGATCTCTTCAAAACTCTCTTTTCCAACAACGGCAGGCAGCACAACCGCTGCCACTGACTTGCCTGATGTTGAAGCGTTGGCCGCAGAGGGCTTGTAGCTTTCTATATCACGACGGGTTATACGTCCTTGCTCTCCCGACCCTGGAATACTGGAAATGTCGTAGCCCATGTCCTTGGCCATCTTCCGTGCAAGCGGCGATGCCTTCACACGTCCATTGGAGGAAGTCTCCTGGGTTGATGACGCTGTGGGTGTGGATGCCTGAATCGCTGGAGCCGATGGTGCTGGAGAAGAAGCGGATGGTGATGCCCCACCTTTTGTCTGATGTGCCTTCAAAAGCGTCTGCCAGTCCGCATTCTTGTCGCCGATGATGGCCAGCACGCCGTTGATTGCTATAGCCTCTTTTGCTTTTGCACCAATATAAAGTAGTGTCCCTGTATTGTATGATTCATATTCCATGGTGGCCTTGTCGGTCTCCACCTCGGCGAGCAAATCGCCTGACTTCACCGGGTCACCGACCTTTTTGTGCCACGCTGCGATCACGCCTTCGGTCATCGTATCGCTCATCTTTGGCATCAGGACAACATCCGCTTTGATTCCGGACGTATCAACCGGTGCGCTTGCAACAACAGAAGCTGAAGCTGTCTGCACTTTAACAGGTTCTGATTTTCCACCCACCGGTGCCGCATTCGGTGATCCCGCGAGCAAGGCCGCAAAATCCTCACCGGCTTTACCGATAATGGCAAGAACATCGTTGATCTTGACCGCATGCCCCTCCTTTGCTCCCAGGTGGAGTACCGTTCCCGTATTGAAAGACTCATAGTCCATCGTCGCTTTGTCGGTCTCAATTTCTGCCATGAGCTCCCCCGACTTCACAGAATCCCCTACCTTTTTATGCCATTTGGCGATAACCCCTTCGGTCATCGTATCGCTCATCTTCGGCATCCGGACTATCTCGGCCATTGCTTTCGCGGTTTGTTAACAGTTATAGACTCAAAAATAGGCGTATAAAAGGGATTTTCAAGCGGACTGGCACCTCTTTGAGAATAACCTAAAAATTGAAACTGCCGATAAGGATTTCAAAGCGAGTTGCAGACGGCGTAAGGCCATAGCTATACCGAAACCCTACATTGAACTGCGGCAGAAAGCGTATCACGTTAATATCGATCTTCAATTCGGCCCCAATTGAAGCATAAGTCCGGCTGGATGAAACGCTCTTACCAAACCCATAGTCATAAAAAAGATTTGCCCGAAAGCGCTGAATATTGACCAACGGACCAATGGAAATATCGGGGTACCACAGGGGAAGCGTATAATTGGCCGACAGGGAATAGAAATCCATAAATCGAGAAACCGACTGACCGCGTGGCAATGGGATTTGATTTCTAAACGTGTAATTGTCGAGTCCTTGCCCATTGGCATTGGCCGGATAAATCTGTGAATTCTGGTAGGCCCAATATCCCCATAACGAGTGATGCTTGAAAAGGCCGGGGAAGTAGGTGTAGCCCGTCACTGAGAATTGTCCACCAGAAAAATCACCTCCAAAAGGAGTGTTGAAGTAGTCCAGATAGAATTCTTGACCCCATTTGCTGTTCATGTCCCTGCGGCTTCGCTTTAGTAACCGATATGAAGAAATACTGAACTGATTAAACCTCAGCACGCCGTTGTCCTGGTAGTCTCGGAAAAAATATTGCGGATAATTCGATGGAAGAACCCGACCACCTCCGTCGATGCTGTTGGAGAAATTCGACACCCAGGTGTAGCCGACACTATTGCCAAATTCAATATTGCTGATGTATTTGGAGCTTGTCGTTATTAACGGAATCCGAACACCGGCCTCTACTGTCTCCTCGTGCCAGGTAAATGTCAGATTCTCTTGTACTGTGCTCGTATCAGGAGGAACAATCTTATCATACGTAATTTCCCCTTCGTCTACCTTGCGGTCTGACGTGCTGACCCGAAGATCCAGGATGGGAAAGAATCCCTGATAGCTAATTCCTGCCCCCCAGACACCAATTCGCTCGTTGAGGTCGTAGGTATATCCGAGGTCAATCCGAGTTGTACTTAGGACATCTTGCGACGTGATACCAACATTCACCTGGGTAAGTGAATTGACCAGATAAGGCCCCCAACTGTGCGGGTTTAACATTCCGGCAGCACGATGATAGCGTTTGGCTGCGAAAGCCGTTGTTGGAACACTATCGAGGATATTCCCATGTCCCTCCTGCTCAACCAGATGATCAAAATTCAGATTGGGTGTTGGCACATCCCCAACAAATGGTTTCCATGTTGTGGTATCGAAGGGGATGCGAACAACATCCATCCCATCACGGGTTTGGTCGTTGTAATAGATCGTCTGGCCTTCAGGCGAGACCGTCGCGTTGAATGCACCGTAACGGCTGGTCGTTACCGTGAATCGTTTGCCAGTACGAACATTAAGCGCATGAATATTGTCAATACCTCCTGTCAAGGAGTTGAACAAAACATAGTTTTTCCACGCAAGGGGATACCCGACGTTCTCCTGGGATCGCGGAATCAAATCAGTAACTGCGCCTGTCTCAGCGTTCACATATGAAATTGTTTTTCCTTTTGCGCTTGTCCGCAACAATACAATGCCTTTACCATCGTCAGTCCAACGCGGCATAGCGAGGAGATCGTTATCCGGATTAGGGAAGGTTTGATGAACAGAACTATCCGCATAGCCGATAACCACGAGCTGAATGGAGTAGTCTTCATTCGTCTCAATCGTGGCAACACGAATACCATCCGGAGCCAGAGCCGCGGCACTATAGCGTGAGTGTCGGGTCAGCACACTGGCTTTTCGAGAGTTAAAATCAAAACCCTTGATTACCGAGTAATTGTGTACCCCCCACCGTGGATCATAGCGGTACTCATTCCAAACGACGCGTCCTTTGTTCAGCGAAAGCATCCCTGACACATTGACGATACCCTGTACATATCGGCTTTCCTCCTTACCGTCCGGTGATAGTACAACGAGCTGGTCGATATCCCCGATGCCGGTTTTGGTGACAACGATGCTTCCGTTTTCTAAAGCATGTGGATACAAGTAATCCGTGTACGTCTGACTTTTTCGCTCGGTGATCCGCTCAAAGGGAGTAAATTCCAAGTTGGCAATAGCCGCCTCGTAATCTTTCTTTCTTGCTTCGGCCATGTCCCGATACAGATCCGTTACATACATGCCAGTTTCCTTCTTCAGGGCATTGGAAAAGGCGAACGGAATAAACGGAACATTCCAGGATCGGCCGACCACTTTCTCCCATATCATCGGGTCGTTGGTTTTCTTGCGCAAGTGGGAGACCATATTGTAGCCCAGCACATAGTGGTCAGGAATATTGTTCTTGTACGAACGCAAATACTGCTTGTGGTAGTTGAAAGAACGCCCCTCCATGATATTGGTGCGAAATAGCATATCAAACTGCGGGATTCTGCCGCGCCCACTGCCCGTGTATGCTGTCTCCATGGCCACAGCATCTCCCTCCCAGAACCACTGCGGCGCAGCAGCGAACGCCATACCGGCCGTTGCCTGCTGACCAAGCAGATAGTAGAAGAATTTGTTGAAGCCAGTGATGCTCCGTTGGAACTGCGCCATATGCCTGTACTCGTGCACCGCCAATTCGTTAAGCCAATCGTTTGTACCTGCAAAGTTGTAGTTCTGCGTGGGCATGGTATAAAACTCTGAACGCCAAGGTGCCACGGTAACAAAGCCGTTAGACTGCGAGGACTGGTTTTGAAGGAGGATGGAGATTTTGCGCGGTGCAGCCCCCATAGTTCTTGATTCAGGTGTACGAATAGTTTCCAGGGTGTTGGCTACACGCTGGGCCTGAATCTCAAATCCCTTGGGATAGAGGACTCGAAAATTTGGCGTATTCACTTGATACCATTTCACCGAGGCTGCGTTAGTCTCCATGACAACTGAGTATTGCGCCTGTGCCAGAAAGGAGGAGAAAATAAGTAAGGGGCCAACACCCCTGATGAACCAATCGGTGAACCGCATATGAAGTGAAAACTACACGATCGGGATGGAAATAAAAATATGCAGGATAAAAATCCCCGGGCTTGGGTCGGAGCTCAGGCCCAGCAAAATCTACGGGATATACCGCTTTCCTGCCGTGGAAACCGCTGCGACATTGAAAAAACCAACTACTTTACTCCCAGCCGGATTGGTGTTCACGATGTTGGTCGAAACATTCGCCAGCGGTGTGGAAAATAACTCCTGAAATCCTCCTGGGCGATTCGTCTGGATACCCACTTCAGTCAGGTAGGTAAAGGCCGCTGTTGTGATGGAGTGTATTTGTACCTGGACAGAATCACCTGAGGAAATAGGTGACAAAGCAACACCGTCGGCATCCTCATCATTGGAATTGATACGTCTCCGTACAGGGGCAATAAACGTAACACCGTCAGTCTGGGCGCCGATGGAGGGCCCCGCATCAAACGCAATGTTGAGTTCACTTGGTTTGAGCAGAGGGATACCATTCTTGTAGGTTCGGATCCAATATGCATCACCAATACCGATCGGTTCCGTAGCCCAGAATTCTCCACGCGTAATTTCATCACCGGTTGACAATTGTTCATCTTTTTCAAACGAGATGCTGTCAATTTGCGGAACACGCCCCATTTTGGAAGTAGCCTCAAATACTTCCGAGCCAATGGTGACCACGAGTCTATAACGTTCACCATCAGCAAGAACATCAAAGGCTGACGGGGTCCATTCATACGCGCCCGGCTTCGCAGTGTTTTCGGCAAAGACATAAACCATGCCTTGGCCATCTACTACACTGACTACGGCGCCTGTCACGCCCGGAGGGGTGACAGCATCAAAATAAGGTTGTGACTGCGTGAGAGTAATGGTTTGCATTTCCATCCGATTGTCTATCCACCCATCCACGACTAATATGGGAACTGCCTGCTGCAGGGCTGGGCTAATGACGTCTTCACAGGAAGCGAGAACGGCGACGAGCAGAACGGAAAAGAGGCCTTTAACTATTTGATGAGGGTAGGTCATAATCAGAACTTGAAATTATAAGAAACTGAAGGGACGATAGATCCAATAATCGACAACTGGGTTGCCTGCGACTGAAGAGGCAATCCGGCAGGAACCCGTTGATCGGCCTGAGAAAAATAAATTGAAAATGGATTCCTGCGGGCATATACATTGTACAATGAGAACACCCAGTAATCGCTGTTCTTCCTTTCCTTGCCGTTGTTCTTCACTTTCTTTCCCTCCAGTCGGAACGATATATCCAAACGATGATAATCAGGGAGTTGTACGTTATTTCTGGAATCATTGGCATTGTATGGAATAAGAATTCCTTGTTGCATATAGCGGGATGTGGGGAAGGTAGTAGGCGTTCCAGACGTGAAAACGAAATCCGCAGAAACGGACCATCGTTTGGTCAAGTCATAGAAGGCGGCAATTTTCAGGTTGTGGAGCTGATTGAAACGTGTTGCATACCATTCGTTGTTATTAATACCGTCTACCTTTAGCTCGGTCCGGCCCAGGGTATAGCTTACCCAACCGTTCAGTCGGCCCGTCTTCTTCTGAAGATAAACCTCCAAACCGTAAGCACGCCCGATGCCACTCAACAGATCACCTTCCAGAAACTCGTTCACGAGCAGGTCTGCTCCATCAATGTAGTCAATCTGGTTACGCGTATCGCGCCAATATCCTTCCAGTGAAAACTCATATTGCTTGTCTTCGGTCAGGTCCCGGAAATATCCCAACGTAAACTGATCAGCTATTTGCGGTTGGATGTTGTTCGAACTTGGGTTCCACACATCTAATGGATTCGATGCCGTCGTATTGGAAATAAGGTGGAGATATTGGACCATCCGGTTATAACTTCCCTTCACAGATGATCTTGTGCTGGTCTGCACCCGGAAGGAGGCCCGAGGTTCCCAGTTATTGTAGTTGGCGATCGCTTCGCCACTGGCATACGTCCTGCTGCCTATTACGGGTTTGCGTATACCGGCGATCGTGTCTCCGTAGTTGTATACGGTGCCGGGGCCATAGAATTGAAACATCGAATACCGCAGGCCATAATCAAAAGACAGCCATTCCGTAACCTTTTGGTTATTGCCTATGTAAAAGGCCGTCTCGAGGTTATACTTCCGATCCAGACTGATATCAACGACATCGCCATTGGTAACACCTTGCGCGTTGGCGGGTTGAAACGTGTAGTAAGTAGCATCAGCTCCGAAATTCAGTTCGTTCTTGCTGTTGATAAAATAGGTGAACTGTGGACGGAAGATGTAGTTGGAAATGGAGGAATTCCAGGTGAAGCGGTTGCGATCATCATCGCCAAACTGAAGTGCGTAATCGTAGTTGCTATACACGGCAGTCACGTTCAGGAAGAGGCGTTCGTTGAAGAGGTGATTCCAACGCAGCGTGCCTGTCGTATTTCCCCAGTTGAATCCCTGCGTCTTGTCAAAACGGAAAACATCCCGTCCAAAATAGCCAGACAGGTAGATCCGGTTCCTGCGGTTGATGTTGTAGTTGGTTTTTAAAGTGAGGTCATAGAAATTCAGCGCACCGCCGTCCTGAAGGAGCGGCACAAAGGGTCGCGCCAGGATGTCGATATACGACCGTCGGGCAGCAATAATAAAGGAGGCCTTGTCCTTAATAAGGGGCCCTTCCACGGCCAATCTGCTAAAAACTGAACCGATTCCACCGGTGTATTCAAACTTCTTGCTGTTTCCCTCCTTCATCCGCACATCAAGAATGGAAGAAAGTCGCCCGCCGTAACGAGAAGGGATTGCGCCCTTGTACAATTTGGTATCTTTTACTGCATCCGGGTTGAAAACCGAGAAGAACCCAAACAAGTGAGACGAATTGTATACCGGTGCCTCATCGAGTAGAATCAGGTTTTGGCCAACACTTCCTCCGCGGACGTTGAAGCCAGAAGCCCCCTCGCCTACTGTACTTACTCCCGGCAGCAATTGCAGAGTCCGGAGGAGGTCGGATTCACCAAAGAGCGTAGGCGCTCGCAAAATGGTCTTCATTTCCAACCTGTTGGTACTCATTTCCAAGTTTTCCACATTTGCCTGTTCCAATTCAGCCCGGACAACTATTTCTTGCAATTGCTCGGCCTCCGGCTTGAGCTCCATGCTTTGCTGAATGTTCTTGTCAAGCTCAATAGTGAGTGCCACAGGCTGGAAGCCAACGTAGGTATAGTCTAGGGTATAATTCCCCTTGGGGAGGGTAATGGAATAGAATCCATACTCATTGGTCGTAGCCCCATTCTTAATCTCCTTCACATACACAGTAACCCCGATCAGCGCCTCTCCATTTGAGACATCTTTGATGGTCCCGTTAATCGTGTACTTTTCCTGGGCATATCCAGAGACAAAGATCAGCCCAAGGGCCACGACGAGGAATTGGCGCATAACGTACTTCGGTACAAAATGAAATGAGTGTAAACGGGTGGAAACAAGCATAGGTTGGCAGAAGTCAGTTCATCGCCAAATAATTTACTATTACTTTAGCATTTGGCTAACAGCGAACTCGCAAGAAAGTTATGTTTAGGAGATTAAAAGAATTTTATGAGGAATATAAAGCGTATGTCAGGGTAGACCTGGTGATGTATGCGGTCATGATCTTATTAATCTTCCTTTATGCCATATTCTCAGTATTTGCCTGATCCGCAATAAAAAAAGAGGCTGCCCGGAAGCAGCCTCTTTTTTTCAATAAAGAACAATAAGTCTAGAACTTGAAAGAAAGCTGACCCATAAACATGGTCCCAAGCTGACTGAACTGAGAACCGTTATATCCTAAAATACGGTACCGACCGCTGAAACTGAGGAAGCCTTCCAGCAGGCTCCGATCGGCTGGATTAGCAATGGCCGCTTCGCCAATTGCACTGCCATTGATGGCCTCCAGTTTCCACGAAGGAAGAATGTTGAATAGATTATTCACCGTAAAAGAAGCCGACAGGTTCTTTGAGAACGCATACCCTACATTCAAGTCAGTGACCACAGCAGGAGAAAAAGTCTGCTTGACGTAGTTCATGGTTGAACCCCCATTGTCCAAATCCTGGAATGCTGTAGGGCCAAACAAGGTGTTGTTCAGGACAATATTGAATTTATTGATGTTATAGTCCAATCCAAGAATGACCTTATACAGGGGGCGACCCTCTTGGAGGAGAGAAATAACCTGGGCATTCAGAATCGTTGCGCCTGCGGCTTTGATAACGGCGGGGTCGTTCGGGCTACCCACTACTTTATTCAGGATATTCCAGTTACCAGCGAGGTTGACAGCCAGTTTGCCGGGGCCAATGTCAAGTCCCTTATAGCTGGCTACAAAATCCAATCCTTCAGTTTTGGTTTTCACGCCATTGATAAAGAACTGCACACTAGTCAAGTCACCCGCAGCCAGGATCTGACCCAGGCTGCTAGAGGCATCGCTGGTAGAAATCGAGGAGCTGTAGACTATCCTGTCGCTGATGGTGATATTGTAGTAATCCAAAGTGAAACTCAGGTTGCTATTCAGATTAAATCCGGCACCAATAGTATAGTTTTCTGATTTTTCTGGAGTCAACTTCGGGATCCCCAACGCAAAAGCCTCTTTGCTAATGTTATTGAATAAACCAGACAGGACAATCGTTCCACCTGCAAAGGACGCCTGTGTTGATTGGGCGTAAATTTGGTGTAGTGTTGGAGCGCGGAAACCGGTTGAATAAGATCCCCGGATAACCAATTTGTCATCCATCAGCTTATAACGTGATGAAATTTTTCCAACGGTGGCATTTCCAAAATCGCTATAACGCTCAGCACGGCCGGTAGCTTGAATCAGAAAATTTGGTGTGATATCCCACGTTGCATCGATATAAGCACCCAGATTAAAGCGGCTGTTGGTCCTGGCATTTTCTGCACGAATACCCGGGAAGGAGTTTGAGCCCTCTCCGGAATAGGATGCTGTATCACCGGCAATGATCTCATAAGTTTCATTTCTGGCCTCAGCTCCAAAACCAATGTTAAATGTCTCAGTGACGGCCTTGGTAACGTCCACGTTAAATACCTGGTGGCTAAAACTGAAGCCGCCTGGCTTAAAGGAGGTAGGGCTCTTCTCTCTTAATGTACGGTTAACTGTGTTATTGACAGAATACAGCTGCTGATTCCCGCCAATGGTGAAGCTGACATCATGACGCCATCCGTTCGATTCATTCTTGAAGCCCAAGGTTCCGTTATAATCGGTCAGGTCGCCTTCAAAGGTTGGCATGTATCCTACATATCCCCGGTATAATTCCTGACCGGCAGCGTTGAGTGTATTATCGCCGGTATAGTTGACCTTGGAAGGATCTGTCTGGTGCAAGAGACCATAATCGACCCTCCAATAGGGGGTTCGGTAGTTTGCGTTGCTAATTACCTTTTTGGTGACAAATGCTGCATTACCATAAATTTCTCCGGTTTCTCCGATTGGCATTCCATAGTTAACCAGAAACCTGGCAGCCGAAGTGGCACCGGTTCCGTTAATGTTTCCGCCGGTTGGGTTGGTCGCCAGAAAGCTACTGATGCGAATGTTGGGGGTGGCGTTCGGGTCAAGTGAGGCATCACCGAAGGTCGCGAACTCTGTTGGAAGATCAATAATCCCGCTACGAACAGCGTTATCCGTTTGACTCAAGCCTATGGTATAGTTAATAAAACCTTTACCGAAATTCGCACCACTGTTCAATGAAAGCCCATACGTTCCGCCATCTCCTTTGCTCGTAACACCGGATGTGACATTCATCGTAGTGTATTCGTATTTATCTTTCAGAATTACGTTCATGACACCCGCGATGGCATCGGATCCATATTGGGCTGAGGCGCCATCCCGGAGAATTTCAACACGCTTAATGGCGTCTGTAGGAATACTGGATAGATCGGCACCCGTTTCACCACGGCCCGGAGAAAACTGAACGTAAAGCAGAGAACTCAAATTCTTGCGTTTGCCGTTGATCAGAATCAATGTCCGGCTTGGTCCAAGGTTCCTGAGCTCGTATGGATCCAGCAAAGAGGTTGCATCGTTAACCGGGGTATTCACTGTGTTAAACGATGGAACGCGATACTGGAGGGCCTTATCGAAAGTAAACTGACCGGTGGTGGCCAGATCCCTTGCTGTAAAATTATCAACTGGAAGGGGGGTGTCGATGATAGTTCGCTGGGAGCCACGACCCACGGTTACTACAACCTCGCCAAGCTCTTGAGAGGATGGATCCAACACAATCGCGACGGTAGTGAGCCCAACAATGGAAACCTCCTGTACGGAGTATCCAATAAAGGACACCGAGAGGGTGGTTGCCGATTCAGGAACACTGATGGAAAATTTTCCATCCGAGTCGGAAGCCGTGCCATTCGATGTGCCCTTGACAATGATATTGACACCGGGAACGGGGGCACCATCCGATCGGTCTGTCACCGTGCCGGACACTGTCCGGGTTTGGGCCATCGCATGCACTCCCGCAAGCATGACCAGCATAGTCAACAGTAAAAATCTTTTCATGAATGAGTATTTAAGGTTTACATAAATATAACAAAATAATAACGGTGCTGCCAAACAAGGGTTGCCAGAAGATCAGGAATCCGATGATTTAGCCTAGTATTTCCTGAATATTGCTCTTGATCTTAGTTGATAGGTCATCCGTGGGCAGATCGTTCACGTCTTTTCCAAAGGGATCTTCAATCTCCTCTGCAATCAGCTCCACACTGAGAATGACAAAGGATGTCAGCACGACAATTGGAATCGTGACATACTCCGCAATCGTCACAAACCCAAAAGGCAAGGTGATCATGTAGATGAAAATAAATTTCTTGATATACATGGAGTATGAATAAGGAATCGGTGTATTCTTAATTCGCTCGCAAGCGCCGAGAATTTCGGAAAACTCCTTTAACTCCTTGTCTACCATAAACAACTGATCTCCGGAAATGACCTTTTTCTGATACAGTTCATTGACTCGTTCATACATCATCGATGAAATCCGATTTGGGATGTGATTGAC
>JANPES010000174.1:0-13349 GCA_031423035.1 Cyclobacteriaceae bacterium
GACGCCGACGCCCGCTTGGCCACGAGCCGCAAGGCATCTTCAAATGAGAGCGCCTTATTGGCAACCAAAGATGAAAATTCGCCCAGAGAGTGACCCGCAACCATTTCCGGAGCAAACTCAGCATTGGTCACTGCCGCAATAACCGAGTGGATGAAGATTGCCGGTTGGGTGACATTAGTTTGTTTCAATTCGTCGGCGGTTCCACTGAACATGGCATCGGTGATGCGGAAGCCAAGGATATCATTCGCTTGCTCAAAGAGTGCCTTTGCCTTTGTGCTGGCATCATATAGATCTTTGCCCATGCCGGTAAACTGGGCGCCTTGTCCGGGGAAGATGTATGCCTTCATATTTATGCTCGGAATATCAGGCAAGATATGGAAGTAGGAGAAAACTTGATTTGAGAAAGCCAGGTTTTACCTCACAATCTGCACCCACCCGCGGATGTTCTGGACCTTCTGGGCAGGGTCAACGACGGTGAATGTAACCTTGGCGCTGTAATAATAAACGCCGGTCCCGAGTTCGTTGCCATTGTTATCCAGGCCGTCCCAGTCGATGTAGATTGTGCGCTCGCCACCGGATTCATAGGAATATACCTGCTTGCCCCAACGGTTGGTCACCACAAACTCAACTTTCTCAACAAAACGCGCACACTGAGCCCGCTGCTTTTGGATATCAACCGGCCCACAAGGGCCTTCGCCATTCTCGTCGATCGACTGACGTGTGCTATAGGCGCTGAATAACTCATTGCAATTGTCGCCGTTTGGAGTGAAGACGTTTGGCAGTTCGTAATGCGGACAATTGTCGAAACAATATTCCTCGCTCAACTCACTTTCGTTTCCCGCCCGATCAACGGCTGAGATCTTATAACAACGCGCAAAGGAAGGTAAATTGGAATCAATGAAAAAAGTGTCCTTCACATTCTCTATGTGCAAGACAAATTCTGCTCCCAGGAAGGGTGCCGCATAAATCTTATAGCTCTGAATATCCTTCCGGCAATCCTCATCCTCTGGCTTGCGCCAGGTGATGACGTTGCTGAATACATTCTGGTCGCAGGTTTGAGACTCAACCAGCTCACTGCAAGGGGTTGCAACAATAGACAGCGCCGGCTTGCATGGCGGAATGCTGTCATTGGGGCGCGCGCAATTAATCTGTGAGAAATTTATCAGCGGCGCAACTACGCGGGGGTTCCCGTAAGACCCCAGGGTTTCCACGCGGTAGCAGTAAACAATTTCCTCGCTTAGCGGCACTCCGTTAAATTGCCCCGAATCAACATATACAAAGCGCCCTGAAGTCACGTCAACCTCATCAATAAATACCATCTGGGCTTCCGTTGCACCTTCTGGTCCCCGATATATCCGGTGCTTCGGAAAGCTGAAAGACTGATTCGACCAGGGAACATCAGCCGCCCAATTCAACTCAATCTGCTTGAACTGCGGCTTGGGATCAAGCCTGACCGTTGAGGCAACCGCTGAGGTATCGATCAGGCTGCTACCGCCATTGTTATAAAGTTCTACCCGGTAATTATAGGTAATCTCTGTCGTGTTGATGCCCGTGTCTGTATAGGTCGTATCCGCAAAGGCCACGGGGGTGAGGTTGGCGATTTTCAGGTTTCCGGAGAATCCTTCAGCGCGAAGGACCTTATAAGAGTATGGGGGAGGGAACTGCGTTGTATTTATATCGAAGGGGGGTCTCCATCGGATCGTGACCTGCCCGTCAGTTGAACCGGTCTTGTCAACTGTCACGTTTGTTATAACGGGGGCATCTGCACCGATGGTGAAGCAGATGTCTTGCGAAACATAGCTTTCCCCTCCGCCAGGCAATGGGAAGGCAGCCACTAACCGATAGCAATATTTTGCACCTGGTGCAAGGCCTGCACCATTGTTGGTATCCGTCCAGGTGGTCTGTGTGATCGGAACTTCCTTGATTTTCTTAAACCCAAGTGACTCCGGCATGCCGGTCACACAAGTGGGTGGAACATAGGAGGCCCCTTCGATCCGTCTCCACACTTGCATGGTCTCCGCTGTGGTGCAGGCAACCACCTGATTTGGTGGAATGGATCCTTCATCAACAAACGTGTATGGCTTCCAGTCCAACTTGAGGCTTCTGTTTGACTGCAACTGAATATTATCCCATGTTGGCTCGGGCCCTACCACCTTGATGTTCCAGGTCTTGAACTGCACGAGCTTGGCTCCTTTACCATCAGGAGGGTCGTCCGTTATTTTAAACACAACCTGGTAGGGCTGATCCTTGACATGATAACATTTGGTATTCCATGTAAATTCAAGCTTTGCCTGCACCGTGGCGCTGGTTGGCTGATAGACAACAGGATTTGGTTCATAGGTGGCCACCCCCTGAAACGGTGGGTTAATAATCTGGGAGAAGACCTCAATTTTTACATTGTCAAAATCGGGGTCGGTGCCAAAAATATCAGCGTTTATAGTTGTACCCGCCACAACACAAATGTCCGGAGGGATTATCAGTTCCGGGCGATCATTCTCACAGTCGTTAACGATGATCTGCATATCCCGGACAACGAACCCCTGATTGATCCAAATGCCGCTGATTTTGCGCCATGAACGGACAATGAAGGCGATGTTGTATTCCGCAGCGGATCCGTTTGGGCCAGATGCGCCCGGCGCATCCCAAATTAAGGTTCCCGTTACCGGGTCAATCTCAAATATTGGTGGTCCGTCGCCATCTTCGTTGGATTGGCCGTATATAAGACCAACTCCGTCATAAAATTCACGGGCATTTGGATCTCGGTAATTGTTGACGTCAAGGTCCTTTTCTTTTTTCGGAATGGTCATCTCAAATGATAAGCTGTCACCATCGGGATCATATGCACCGGGATTGTGGTACCATGCAGCACCTGTGCAGGCTTCGTCAATTGGGGGTACGAGAAGGACAGGGCTGTTGTCACATCCGAGAAATGGGTCAATATTAATTTGGCTCTCGATATAAAAGCGTGTCTCAACTGAGTTGAACATGTTCAGGACGCCGGCGTTTCGGTTGGGCTCCAGATAACTGATGAGGTACCGACCAATACCGGAGTAGGTATGGGCATAGGTATATGTTACCGTAGCTATTTCTGGGCCGAGATCAGGTCGTGGCGTATTTTCAATTCTTGGTGTGGTGTGTGGTTTGGTTCCATCGCCAAAATCGAGGAGCCCTTCTCCGAATCGAATTTCGGAGCCCGTATCAGTGTACACATTGATCGTTATAAGAAAAGTGAGACTCGTACAGCTCTGACGGCGTACTGTGATTTCCCCAGCCCGAAGGTGCGTGGCCATAGACTGGACCCCTGCCATCATCATAAGCATGAAAAGAAACCCTGTCAGAAAACGCATCCTCACGTATGTTAATAACCCCTGTCTCAACAAGGAAACCAAAATTACAATATTCGATGTAACCGGCTAACATATGGCCTGGGTTGTCTGAAAAACGAATGCCTCTCTGAATTATTGGAATCTGCTTCGATTTAGATGAAAGGTCCTCCGATTGCACCTATCGATACCCCAGACTAGGGTAACGTGCGATTCAAACAGGTTGCCCTCAGAATCCGGCTCATCTGATTCCCTCACTCAAGAGCTGAATAAACAATTCTTCCCTCCTTGATCGTCCGCATCACGCGGATTTTGTCGATGGTCATCGGATCCGCTTTCAAGGGGTTGTCAGACAGCACAACAAAGTCAGCCAGCTTGCCAACCGTCAAGGTACCCTTCAGGCGCTCTTCGAAATACTGGTACGCCGCTGATCGTGTGATGGAAATCAGTGCCTGGTAAACAGGAATGCGCTGGTTGGGGCCTATAATGTCACCACTCCTGCTTACACGGTTAACGACAGACCAAAGGATTCGCATCGCATCCGGCTTCGCTACCGGGGCATCGTGATGCTGCGTAAACACGATGCCCCTGTTTAGGGCAGACATCCCCGGCGAAATCCGATACGCCCGCTCTAATCCCAGGGTCTCATCCCGATGCCAGTCCCCCCAGTAGAATGTATGCATGCCAAAAAAAGATGGAATAATAAATAAATTCTGGATGGAGTCCAGCTGGTCTTCACGGATCGTTTGCGCATGAACCATCACGGCTCGCCGGTCCTCGTTGCCATACCGGATGGTAGCATGCCGGATGGCGCGGATGTATTGATCGATGGCGGCATCGCCGTTGCAGTGAGCCAGTATTTGCCAGTTGTTTGCGAAGGCTGAATCAACCAACGCCAGCACCTGCTTTTCATCGGGAATTGCCGGATAGCCCCGGTACGATTTGTTCTTGCCTGGCGGTGGAACTTTGTACGGCTGAGTTAACCATGCTGTTTTGCCCTGCGGTGATCCGTCCAGGCTAAGCTTCACGCCCCCAAAGCGAAAGTTTTTGAGGTAGTTGAACTTTTCCCGATTGACCTTCATGTAATCCATTTCATTTTGGATATCCGGGTAGGCTACAACATCAATGGCAAGAAGGCCCTTGGATGCCACATTTTTTAGCACTTCGCATTGCAGAGCAGAAGCCCGGCCTTCCTGGGCTGTGGTAAATCCGAACTGCGTGTAGGCATTGATTCCAGCCAGAACCATTTGTGTACCTAACTCTTCATCCATGTTCTTGAGTATCCCGTAAAGTGCAATGAACAATCCCATTTCCTCCACTACGCCGTTAGGGACCCGGGTTCCGGTCTTCCGGCGGATGACGCCTCCAATTGGGTCGGCTACATCATTGCCATACCCCATGGTTTGCAAAGCTTTGCTATTCATGACGCCCAGATGCCCGGATTGGTGAATCATGATCACCGGCAGCGTGGTGGAAACTTTGTCCAAGTCATCCGCTGTTGGGTGGGCATGCTCTTCGAGTTGTCCGTCGTCATATCCAAAACCAATAACCCAACCGACTTTTTCGATGAATGGTTTATTCGCATTATCCCACTCCTTCATGATATTGACAAGCGATGCTATGCTAACTCCCGTTCCATCCGGAGGCGGCAAGAGGTTCGCTACCGATGCCTGAAAGCCCGCATTGGTAAGGTGCCCGTGCGCGTCAATAAATCCAGGGAGCAAAGTTCTTCCCTCAAGGTCAACCCGTACAGTTGAATCGCCCTCCATTTTTCTTGCCTCTGCTTCCGATCCCACAAAAACAATCCTGCCCTTTTTGATGGCAACAGTCTCCGCATAGACTGGGGCGTTTCCCTCCATGGTTATAATGTCTCCATGGAAGTAAATCGCATCTGCGGGGTTCTCAATTTTTTGTTTGCAGCCTTGAAGACAAATACCCGAAAGGAGGGTCAAGAAGAATAGCTTTCTCACGCAGATAATGTTTTGGCTACTAAAGTAGGACTTACCCAGCGGACTACAAGGCATATGAGCTTAGGTGTGTGAAGCGGCAGGCTAGCCGGCCACGGCAAGGGCGGCCTGTTGGTTGGTCACAATGACAGGCGTCATCGTCACTACGGACTTTATCGAGTTCGAAATCAAGCAATTTACTTCTGACTTCTGAAGCACACGCAGCGCACGTTCGCGGTCCTTTTCGTCTCGGATGGTAACGACGGGGAAAAGCAGAACCTCCGTCATTGAAAACTTTCCATCGCGCTGTTCCAGTTTTCCTTTTGAACTGCACTGGAAGGAGACAAAGTCAAGCTTGGAGTTTTCAGCGATAGAAAGAAAGGTGGTCATCAGGCAGCTGCTCACTGCCGCTGTAAAAAGATGCTCGGGAGACCAAATGCCGGGAATTCCCTTGGGAAACTCAGGTGGCGTGGCTACCTCAATACATCCGCCAGCTCCAGGTGAAGCTTTTAGTTCAGGCGAACACATCAATCCCTTCCGGTCCTGACTCCAAAAAATATCCACGTTATAGAAATGGGAGTCCATGGCTATCGAACCTGGAGCTTCCTTTGAAGTTTTGACCAGCTGCCGGCGTCATACACATTTTGGTATCCTACTGAATCAAGCAGGTTTTTGGCATACCAACTTTTGGCTCCATCCGTGCAGCAGGCGATGATGGCCTTCTGCTTGCTGGCAAGCTGGGCCATGTTTTCTCTCAACTTCTCAATGGGAATGTTGATGGCACCGGGAATATGGCCCAATTCAAATTCCATGGGTGTCCGAACATCCAACACAACAGCGCCGTCCTCAATAAGCTGGGCGTAGTTCATGGAGGGTTCGAGCCCAAAGAGTTTTTTAAGTGATTTCATCATGATTCTAAATTAATGATTGAAAAGACAATCTTGATCTCCACCTTACGCCTGAAAGAACGGCCCCAAAAATATTGTTCACTACCTCGGTAAAGGATGATTTTCGTCAGGATTCAGAAAAAATACACCAACCTCGAAACCGAATTAACGGTCTGTGCAGCCTGAACTCAGGATGAATGACTCGAAATACGCTTGAGACGCATTGAAGTAGTCTTCCATTTGGCGTTGATACTACCCATTACATACGTTCGGAACATGTAACCAAAGAAGCTCCTTTCAATCAGCTTAGGGTCGATCAGGTGCTCAACGGCTTTGTGTGCCTTGGGGGCTTCACTCCAGTGCATGTTTGCTTTTTCATGATGAATGGTGTGGTATCCGTTATTGAACAACGGCAAGTTAAGGTCCATGAAATTGCGGGAGTGGTTCCACCGTGATTCCTCATCGGCATGCACATGCTGTACAAAATTGAAAATCATGACCATGTACCCCGAAAGTTGCTGGGGGATAATTACGTAGACGAGCGCTTTTCTCCAATCAAGAATGAGGAAGAACGCTACCCAAGCTACCAGCACGACAATCTGTACGATATACTCATAAAACGTCTTTTTATCCGTCTTGCTGAGCTGCTTCATATAGGGGATTATCGACTCCTTCACCTGCCAGTACCCGCTTGCGCTGGGATAACTGACCAGGGTAAAAAGGTTGTTATCTTCCGATCTCCGGTAGGTAGCCGTGACGTCGCCGTCTTTATTATTAAAGCGGTGATGGTTGCGGTTGTGGGTTGGAATCCAGCAGAATACAGGGATGCCATAAAAGACCGTTAGCCACCAGTCAGTAAGTACATTAAGTGGCTTGTTTGTCCAGATATTAATGTGGTTATGGTTATGGGCCATCACCGAGACTGCTACAGCAAGGAAGAGATAGAAAATGTAAAGAAATACATTAAATCCCTGGGTCCAGAACCACGCAAATGAAGCGGTGGTCAGGATCATATAGGCAAGGGTTCGTAGGTCGGCTGTGTACTTTAACATTCGTCAAATCAAATGAACAACAAAGGTAAGCACTGGCGTCCAAGATTCAGATTCCCGGGAGAGAAGAATCTACCAGTGCCTTTTTTATAGGCATTGGGCCCACTTTTGTTTCTCGGTGTGTTTAACCGTTGATAAAAATGGTTATTCTTTTTCGGGGCGGTTCACTACCTTGTCGCTAGTGCGAGTCATTGGCGATATCCCTCATCCGGAGTGCAAGATCACTCTCTTCCACTGGAATAACAGGTACCTCATTAAGGTGGAACAGGGACTTCTTGAACAAACCTATAAAGTACAGGAATACGACGTGGCCACGGAAGACGAAGTGAGACGGATGGTCACAGGAGAGTTTATTGCCTCCGCCTTGAAGCAATTTGAGGTCATGCGCCAAACCCTGCACGATGCCCTGCAGCGAATCTAATGTTAACAAAGTTTTTAACTTTGCCCCCCGTCAGTAGACGACCATGGAGATTTTAGAAGAAAAGAAGAACAAGAACATCGGATACAAGCCCATTTTGGATGGCATCCCCAATTGGCCTGTATACCAGCTTAGCAAGAACCGCAAGGAATTTCTCGAAGAGGTTACTCAAAAGTCCATAGAGCAAATCCGGCTCCTCCGCCCTTCCCGCAAACAACTTCTGGATGAACTGGAGACAACAGTATTCCGCGAGCAAAACCGGATCAAGCGAAACCGGTGGCGCGTCGATCCGAAGGATGATTCCCGTTTTTGGACAAAGATCAAGAACGACCTGATCGAAATAACCAACAAAACCCCGGAAGAATCCGGCAAGCGAGAAGAGGAGATTCTTTATGAAATTGTGTCTCGGTATTCTAAAGAGATAGCCGGCACTTTCAAACCCCGCTCCTATCGCTTTGCCCGTGAAGTCATCAAGTTTTGGTTTCGCCGTTTGTTAAATGGTGCACGCGTAAAGAAATTTGGTGCCATTTTCAGAAGCCAGTACGCACTTCAGGATAAGATACACATCGTTGGAAAAGTAAAAATGCTCCGGCGCCTGGCAAAGAAAGGCACGGTGGTCATGGTGCCCACCCACTTCAGCAACCTCGATAGCATACTGATCGGCTGGGTCATTCATGCCCTCGGGCTTCCGGCCTTTATCTATGGAGCCGGTCTGAACCTTTTCAACATTTCCATCTTCTCCTACTTCATGAAAAGTCTCGGTGCCTACAAGGTTGACAGGAGGAAAAAGAACCTGCCCTCTCTTGAAACGCTGAAGATGTACTCCAACCTCGCCATTCAAAAAGGTGCGCACAGCCTCTTCTTCCCAGGGGGCACCCGCTCGCGCTCAGGACAGATTGAAAAGCAACTGAAGCTTGGCCTACTCAGCACGGCCATCGAAGCCCAGCGAAACCTGTACCTGGAAAGTGATGCTCCCGATACGCGCAAGATCTTTGTTGTGCCTGTAACGCTGAACTATAATTTTGTCCTTGAAGCCCCCGACCTTGTCGTAGACTACCTACAGGTAAAGGGCCAAGACCGGTATTTCGTTGAAGAAGACAACTATGGCAGCTTCCAGCTTATCAAGTTCATGTTCAAGTTCTTTACCAAGGGATCAAACATCTCCGTTTCCATTGGCCCCGGACTTGATGTAATGGGCAACTACGTTGACGATGATGGGAATAGCCTGGATGCCCATGGGCGGATCATCAACACGCGCGAGTACTTTATGACCAACGATAAGGTTACAGTAGACAAACAACGTGAAAATGAGTACACGCGCATGCTGGCAGGCCGGATTGTCTCCGAGTACCACCGGATCAACCGCGTGTTCGCCAGCCACGTAGTCGCGTTTGTTGCCTTTGAGATGTGGCAGCGTAAGTTTCCCCGCCTGGACCTGTTCGGGTTCCTGCGACTCCCGGAAGAAGAACTGGAGATCCCTTACGAGGAATTCAAAGAAGTCTTTAAGAAAGTGCGAAAGGAAATCTATCGCCTGGAAGAGCATGGACGTGTACATCATGCGACACATCTCAAAGGCGACCTCGACCTCGTCATACGCAGGGGTCTTGAGAATGTTGGCATTTTTCACCTGAAGCGCCCCCTTCTTCGAAACAAAAAGGGCAACATCGTCACGCAAGACCTCAACGTACTCTACTACTATCACAACCGCATGGCGGGCTATGATCTCGAAAAGCTCATTGGATAAACCCGTCGGCGTGGTGGGAGCCGGCAATTTCGGATCCGTCATTGCTAACATCCTGGCACGCCACCGGCAGGTACTTCTTTATGCGCGCGATGAAGAGGTAGTTAAGAAGATTCTCAAGACACGGGAAAACCGGGGTCATAAGTTGCACAAGAACATACTGCCCACCAACGACCTGGGGTACCTCGCCAGCCAATGCGATGTCATCTTTCCCATTGTGCCCTCTTCGCATTTCAGGTCCATGATGCGCAAACTGTCGCCACACCTCCACCCCTACCATATCCTCATCCACGGAACAAAAGGATTTGATATCAAACTACCCAAAGGCGAAACGATTGAATCCATCAAGACACTCAGCCGTGCTCAAGTAAGAACCATGAGCGAGGTGATTCGGGAAGAAAGCGTGGTTGTGCGTGTTGGGTGTCTGGCCGGACCCAACCTCTCGCGTGAACTGGCCCAGCGGCAACCCGGTGCTACTGTAGTCGCCAGTCCGTTTCAGGAAGTAATTCAAACCGGAAAGCGCCTTCTACGGAATAACCGGTTCCAGGTGTATGAGAATACTGACCTGGTCGGTGTAGAAATCGCCGGCGTTCTTAAAAACATTATCGCTATTGGCTCCGGGTGCCTGAGCGGCCTAGGCTATGGTGAAAATGCGAAAGGCCTGCTCATCAGCCGGGGGGCTGTTGAAATGGTCTACCTCGGACGTATCCTGGGAGGCAACACAAAAGCATTTCTGGGTGTAGCCGGCATCGGAGACCTCGTGGCCACCTGCAACAGCCCGACCAGCCGAAACTACACTGTTGGATATCGCCTGGCAAAGGGAGAATCATTAGACGCCATCCTGGAAGAAATGCAGGAAGTTGCCGAAGGGATAAACACCATCCGCATCGTGAAGAAGTGCGCGGATTATTACAAGGCACGACCGCTGATCACAGATACATTATACAAAGTGTTGTTTGAGGGCATGACCGTTCAGGAAGCTGTGGACTACCTTATGCGCTACCCGCTCAACGTAGAAATTGATTTTGTATAGGTGCTGTTCCAAAAGTCACCTTTCGCTGAAAGACTAAAAATATCCAACATCGAATAGCGAACACCGGACATCCAAGTAAGGGTCCTCCGACCTTCGTTATTGGATATTGGGTGTTGGATATTGGATATTTCACAGACTGCATTTACCCGGCGATCCGTACAGGAAGCGAAGTTTCACTTTGGTCATAGAGTATAAATATCCAACATCGAATAGCGAACACCGTACATCCAAGTAAGGGTCCTCCGACCTTCGTTATTGGATACTGGGTGTTGGATATTGGATGTTTCACAGACTGCATTTACCCGGCGATCCGTACAGGAAGCGAAGTTTCACTTTCGTCCGCCACAAAAATTCAACATCGGATAGCAAACACCGAACATCCAAGTAAGGGAGCTCCGACCTTCGTTATTTTTTCAAGCTTCCTGTAAAGGGAATCGGGTGATGCCAAATCACCGATAATATGCCCCTATGTTCCCTATGCGCCGATGGGTTAAAATGCAAGTGGATTTTCATCCGCTACATTGTCGCAATTCATATCTTGGGCAAATTTCTCACCATGGATTTCTCAAAATACAAGAAAGGCACCACCTCCGTCTGGGCAGGCGAAGATACCATATCACTCTCCGGAGCAACAGTTGTCCCGGTGGTGAACAGTGTCACGTTTGCTTATCCGGACCTGTATCAATGGCACGATGCCGCATTGTGAAAAACCAAAGGACATATCTACAGCCGGAATACCAATCCGACGGTAGCAGCGCTGGAAGAAAAGATTCGCATCCTCGAAGGCGCTGAAGCCGCAACATCATTTGCAACCGGCATGGGCGCTATAAGCAATACCCTGTTTGCATTGCTGGGGCCAGGGAAGCGGGTAGTCTCAATCAAAGACAGCTATGGCGGCACAAGCCGGCTATTTATTGAGTTCCTTCCCCACTATCAGGTGAATGTGACGCTTTGTGAGACCACTAACCATGAAGAGATTGAAAGGGAAGTAGCCAAAGGTTGCGACCTCTTGTATCTTGAGACGCCGACAAATCCAACGCTTAAGATCGTTGACATTGCCCGGTTGGCCAAGGCGGCGAAGAAAGTTGGAGCCATCGTGGTTGTCGACAATACTTTTGCTACACCCGTTAATCAGAATCCCCTGGCGCTTGGTGCAGACTTGGTTATTCACAGTGCCACAAAATTTCTTTGCGGCCATTCCGATGCCATGGGTGGCTTGCTTTGCGGCAACGCCTCTCTGGTTGAAAAGGTATTTCGATTCCGTGAGATCAATGGCGCAAGCCTTCAATCCGATCCCGCCTATCTCATTGCCCGTGGAATGAAGACGCTTGAACTAAGGGTGGAAAGGCATAATGCGTCAGCCATGAAGATTGCTACTTTCCTGAAAGGCCATCCAAAGATTTCCGATGTTTTTTATCCCGGACTTGCCACCCATCCCGGACACGCCATCGCCAAAGTTCAAATGTCAGGCTTCGGAGGAATGATGAGTTTTGCTTTGAAGGGCAACTATGATGATGTGAGAAAATTCCTACCCAAACTGAAGCTCGCTCATCTCGCGGCCAGCCTTGGTTCAGTCAGCACGCTGGTAGGTCCTCCACGCACCACCAGCCACGTAGAACTCACGGAAGCTCAGCGTGCCGCCCTTGGAATTCCAGAGAGCCTAATCCGGTATTCGGTAGGGATTGAAAATGTAGAGGATTTGATTGCAGATCTGGAGCAAGGATTGAGGTGAGGCGACAGCAAACTTGAAGTGTTTGCTTTGAATAATGATTCACCCTTTGACAGTATTCCAGCACATTTGGGATATCGTGCGCTCGTTTGCAACGCAAGCCCTTTGCGAGCAACCTTCGAAGGCACGAAGGGTATAATTTAAAATAGAATATTTTACTCTTGACCGAAAAGATACTTTAAATGCGATCCTGCCTATTATCAATTATCCATTGTCAATTGTTGCTGGATAATCTATCTTATCTGCAAATTCGATAACCTAACGTTTTATGAGAAAACTCAGCCTGCTTTTCCTGCTCGTTGCCAATTCGTTTTCACTGTTCTCCCAACAGCAGAACGACAGCTATAAGAAATTAGAGGCCATTGCCATCATCGATCAAAAGGTGATGATGCCCATGCGCGATGGGGAGCGTTTGGCCACTGACATCTACCGGCCGAAGGGGAACGCTAAAGTGCCAATCGTTTTTTCGAGAACACCGTACAATTTCAATACATGGGGTGATGGTGAAATGCGCACCCGTGGATTGGAGGCTGCTTATGATGCCGTGTCGCGCGGATATGCCTATGTCGTGCAAAATGAACGCGGAAGATTTTTCTCGGAAGGTGAATGGGACATTCTTGGAACGCCGACAACGGATGGCTACGATGCCTTTGAATGGATGACGAAGCAATCCTGGTCGAATGGAAAAATTGGGGTGATCGGTTGCTCCTCTACGGCTGAGTGGCAAATGGCTGTTGCCGCCCTCAACCATCCAGCCCTTGCCGCTATGGTGGCCCAAGGATTCGGTGCCGGTGTGGGTCGCGTGGGCGAATTTTATGAGCAGGGTAACTGGTTTCGCGGCGGCGCACAGCAAATGCTGTTCACTGCCTGGTTATATGGAACCCAAAATGATGAGTTTCGTCCCACCTTTCCAAAAGACATCACGCAGGAAGGTTTAGTACGCGCGCAACGCTTCTATGACATGGCTACTGAAATGCCTAAAGTTGATTGGGGCCAGGCATTGCGTCACTTGCCCGTGCAAGACATCATCAAAAATGTAAACGGACAAAAAGGAGTTTACGAAAATATGATCAGACGCAAGCCAAATGATCCGGCCTGGTATAAAGGCGGACTCTATCATGACAACATGACACTGAATGTCCCAGCTTTCTGGTTTGTGTCGTGGTATGACGTATCATCCGGTCCCAACCTGACACTGTTCAATCAGATGCGCAAGAATCCCA
>JANPES010000175.1:0-1943 GCA_031423035.1 Cyclobacteriaceae bacterium
GGAAGACTGGACCACCGACCCGTTCAAGTTCGAGGAGATCGACGGCTTTTACTATGCCCGCGGTGCCAGCGACGACAAAGCCATGGCAGCCATTTTTGTAGCCAACCTGATTCGTATGAAGAAAGAAGGTCTCGTACCCGAGCGTGATATCATCGTTGCGCTGACCGCAGATGAAGAAGGTGGACCGCACAATGGTGTGGACTGGCTATTGAAAAACCACCCGAACCTGCTCCAAGCCGAATTTGCCCTAAATGAGGGCGGTCGTGGACAGGCCCAGGATGGAAAAAAGATTCTGAACCAAGTCCAGCTCAGCGAAAAGGTCTTTCAGAGCTTCAAGCTGGAAGTGAAGAACCGCGGCGGACACAGTTCACAGCCCCGCAAGGACAATGCGATCTATCGGTTAGCGCACGCACTGGATAATTTGGCAAAGTATGATTTCCCCGTAAACCTCAATGAAGGAACGCGGGTCTACTTCGAGCGCTCCTCGAAACTGGAAAGCGGGCAGCTGGCCGCCGATATGATGGGTGTTCTTCAAACACCTCCGGCGACAGATGCGGTTGCGCGTCTTGCTGTATTCCCCAACTACAACGCCTTACTGCGAACCACGTGTGTGGCCACCATGCTAAGCGGTGGGCATGCGGAAAATGCATTGCCACAGACGGCCGGTGCAGTCATTAACTGTCGTATCCTTCCCGGAGAAGACCCAGAAAAGATTCGTGAGACACTCGCTGGTGTAATAGCCGACAACACGGTAACCGTTACAGCGATGCGAGAAGCGAAACCTAGCCCCCCCTCACCCCTCAATCCAGATGTGTTTGGTCCTATCGAAAAAGTGACAAAACAAATGTGGCCTGGGGTTCCCGTCGTTCCCACCATGTCAACGGGTGCAACGGATGGCGCTTACCTACGCAATTTTGGAATTCCTACGTATGGCGTTTCAGGAATATTTGGAGAAATCACCGACGTACGAGCACACGGCAGGGATGAGCGTATTGGTATTACCTCTTTTTATGAGGGACAGGAGTTTCTGTATCAAGTGGTGAAGGAGATGACCATGAAGCCGAACATAAAAAGGAATTACTAACCCAAGTTTTCTTGTAAACAGAAAAATCTTCGGATAATCATTTTCTGGCGATTGGGAAGTTGGGCGGTTTTGACTTGCGAAATGATTTTATTTGGTTTTCGAGGCAGACGCCAAGGCTTGAATGTTGGAGAAATATCCTTCTAAAATTCTCCTTACCTTAGCATCTTCAAACAAATGACAGCATGGCACGGGTAGAACTGATCATGCCCAAAATGGGCGAAAGCATCACGGAGGCTACGATTTTGAAATGGCTCAAGAAACCGGGCGACAAGATCGAACAGGATGAATCTGTCCTGGAGGTAGCCACCGACAAAGTCGACACCGAAGTGCCCTCAACCCACGCAGGCATTCTGCAAGAGATCCTGGCGAAAGAAGGCGAAGTGGTTAAAGTAGGCAAGGCCATTGCTATACTCACATCGGATGTTGGAAGCGGAGTACCTGCCGCAACCGCACCCGCGAAAAGCCCAGCGCCTGAAAAGTCTGTTCCTCAACCTGTAGCAGTGCCTGTCACCGCAGCAACCAATGGAATGTCACATGCACCCATCGCAGATTACAAATCCTCTTCACGCTTCTATTCACCGTTGGTAAAGAATATCGCCAAGGAGGAAAAAATTCCCGTGGCTGAATTGGAGCGCATTGCCGGCTCCGGCGCCGCTGGCCGCGTAACTAAAAAAGATATCCTGGCCTACGTTCAAACTCGACAGCCCGGTCAGGGAGGCATGACGCGAAGCAGTGCGCCGCTGGTCCCCGCCTCCATCAACGCAGGCGATGAGATTATCCAGATGGACCGCATGCGCAAGATGATTGCCGAGCGCATGGTGGACTCCAAACGCATAGCCCCGCATGTGACTTCTTTTGT
>JANPES010000176.1:0-3711 GCA_031423035.1 Cyclobacteriaceae bacterium
TGGCTTCTTGAGAATCTTGATAAACCCTGCGAAGTCTCTGGGATTGGTGACAAGCAACACCTTCAGCCCTAAAGATTGAACCACAAATGTGGCCATCAGCGCATAAATATGGTACATCGGCAATGGAATAACGGCCACATCCCCTGGTCCCAAAGGACCCCGGATTGTGTGTTTAAGTACAGGTGTAGACTGTGCTATATTGTAAAGCACATTAAGATGTGTCAGCTCAGCGCCTTTTGAAAGTCCCGTTGTTCCCCCGGTGTACTGCAAGAATGCTGTATCTGTCTTTTTGATCGCCACCGGTCTAAATACCTGTGTCTTTCCCTTTGCAAGGGCTGCAGAAAATGAGATGGCCCATGGAAGATGATACGTCGGAACCATTTTCTTGATGTTCTTCACCATCCAATTGACAATTGGTTTCTTTATTCCGCCAAGCAGGTCACCTACTTCAGTGATGATAACCGTCTTGATTGATGTTTCACCAATGATTTTTTCCAGGTGATGCGCAAAATTGGCAAGTATCACGATGGCCACAACGCCACTATCCCTAAACTGGTGCTGCATCTCCCGAGGTGTATACATCGGATTTGTATTGACCAGGATGAGTCCTGCTTTCAGGGCACCCAGCATCGCAACGGGGAATTGGAGAATGTTGGGCATTTGAATGGCAATTCTTTCGCCGGGCTGTAGCTTGCATTCATTCTGTAAGAAGGAAGCAAAGTGAGTTGCCAGCGTATTCAGCTCCGTAAAGCTGATTGTCTTATCCATGTTCTCGATAGCCGGTTGGTCGCAAAACTCCTTGCAGGTTTCTTCCATTAGTCCTGCCAATGAATCGTATGGGGGTTCAGGAACGTCCGAAGGATAATAGTCAGGATAATGCTGGGTCCAGGGGTGCTTGCTCATATTGTTTCAGATGTTAACAAACGAATGTAATATTTTTGATTAAAACTTTTACGTTAAATTAGGGTCTTTCCACGGGTGACCAGGCTTGCTCCTTCTTAGAACTTCTGGGTACAATAAACCATCAAACAATGAAAACAACTATTCTTGTCCTTGCGCTTCTCTCGCTGTTTGCTCAGTGTACTCCCCCTGCCTCTCAGTCCGGACTCACGTTCGCGGTCTCTTTCCCGGCCGAAATGAGTGATCAGCCGCAAGATGGACGACTAATTTTGTTGCTCGCCACAAATGACAAGACGGAGCCGCGTCAACAATTCGGTTTTGGCCTCAACACCCAATTGGGTTTTGGACTGGACGTGGAGGGAATGAAACCAGGTCAGGAGGTGATCGTTGGCGATTCGGCATTTGGGTTCCCGGTGCGAACCATAAAAAGTATTCCTCCCGGAGCGTACTATGTTCAAGCCGTCATTAACCGCTATGAAACGTTCAATCTGAAAAGCGGCAAGACTGTTAAGCTTCCCCCGGATCAAGGTGAAGGTCAGCACTGGAACCAGAAGCCCGGCAACTTCTATAGCAGGCCATTCAAGGTTACTATTGATCCAAACCAGACTGAGCCGATCAAAATTCTGATGGATCAGAAAATTCCGGCTGTCAAGGAGCCTGTTGACACGAAGTATGTGAAGCATATCAAGATTCAGAGCAAAATGCTGACAGAGTTCTGGGGAAAGCCGATGTACTTGGGGGCGCACGTCCTATTGCCAGAGGGATTTGAAACCCATCCGAATTCAAAATACCCACTGATGATTTATCACGGCCATTTTCCTTCTGACTTTGGCGGATTCAGCACCGAACCACCGCCTGCAGATATGGACACAACCGACTATAGTGAACGATTCGGCATTTATGGCTACAATAAACTCCAGGCACAAGAAGCTTACAATTTCTACAAGCAATGGACAGCCAAGAATTTTCCGAGATTCCTGGTCGTTGAAATACAGCATGCCAACCCGTACTATGATGATTCGTACGCGGTAAACTCTCAAAACATTGGCCCCTATGGCGATGCTATCATGTTTGAGTTGCTCCCGGAAATTGAAAAGCAATTCCGTGGAATTGGACAAGGATGGTCTCGCTTTACCTACGGTGGTTCAACTGGCGGATGGGAAGCCCTTGCCGTGCAGATGTTCTATCCGGATGAGTTCAATGGATGCTTTGCTGCATGCCCGGATCCGATCGATTTCAGATCTTTTTGCCTTGTAGACATTTACAAGGACAAGAATGCATTCTGGTACGACAGTGAATTCAAGAAATTGCCGCGTCCAGCCCACAGAAATTATCTTGGTCAGATCCAGGCCACCATGGAGGAAACCAATCACTATGAACTTGTGCTCGGGTCAAAAGGCCGATCAGGCGAGCAATGGGACATCTGGGAGGCCGTCTACTCTCCACAAGGGGCGGACGGATACCCAAAGCGAATTTTTAACAAAAAGACAGGAGAAATAGACCGATCCGTCGCCAACTATTGGAAAGAGAATTTTGATTTACGGTACATCCTTGAACGTGATTGGAAGACGCTTGGTCCGAAACTGGAGGGAAAGATTCACATCTATTGCGGCGACATGGATAACTACTACCTCAACAACGCCGTGTATCAGATGGAGGCATTTCTAAAGAAGACAAAGACTCCGTTCTACAAAGGCGAAGTGGACTATGGTGATCGGGCCGAACATTGCTGGAATGGTGATCATGAAAATCCGAACTCCATTTCAAGGCTTCGATACAACACGATGTACCTGCCCAGGATTTTGAAGCGAATTCAGGAAAGCGCGCCAAAAGGGGCAGATACAAAGAGTTGGAGATACTAGGCGGGGTCCACGTCCGTTCCTGTAAAATCTGATCATCGTTTTTACTTTTGACTACCTTCGCCTTGTCAAATGGTAAAGAAATACACGGCACTGTTTCTGATGGCTATACTAGTGATTCACCTCGCCGGGTTCTATATCTATTTTATCGTTCGATTGGGTGACCTCCGAATGGAGATGCGGGGAAAGCTAGCGGTCCTTCCTGTTGAGCAATTAGAAGTCATCCGTATCCCTGTACTTCAGTTCAGGGGTGCATGGATCGATCAACGAGAAATGAAGTGGGGGGGAAACATGTATGATATTGCCCGTACAGAGCGAGCAGGTAATTGGATAATCGTATACTGCCTTCGGGATAATGATGAAGAAGGGCTACTGAATTTCATTTCAGCCGTTATTGACATGGGTTCACAGGATACCCGACAAGCACCTTCAACAGTGACCCAATTCTTCACGCTGAAATTTATCGTCTCCGGCATAATTTTCCCGCCAAGACCTGTTGTGACGTTGGCCGTCTCGCAAGCCTCATACAAATTTCATGTTATGCCGGTTGATCTCATCCCGGTCACACCGCCGCCACGAGGCTAATTTCCGACTATTTTCTTGTTGCTCCGCATGCTCATCCTAACGGTTGAGTTATGCGCTTTTTCACACACTTCAAAAAATGATTTATGAGATTCAACCCTCTGCTGTACTTATTGGCTGTGCTGGCTTCTCCCGCCTGTGCCCAGTTTGCAGAGAAGGAGGATACTCCAAAAGACTCCATACCCACATCTTACCTTAATGAGGTTATCATCTCCGCCAACAAGATTCCCGAACAGCGCCGGACCATTGCTCAACAAATAAAAGTTATCACCCCGTCCGTGATCCTTAACTTGAATGCACAGAATTCAGGAGACTTGCTTCAAAATACAGGTCTTGTTGCAGTCCAAAGAAGTCAGCAAGGCGGCGGAAG
>JANPES010000177.1:0-6420 GCA_031423035.1 Cyclobacteriaceae bacterium
CGCACTTCCATCAAGCGCAGCGATTTCGGTGTTGGCACTTCATTCAAACACACAACAGATGATAACTTCATTGGCGATGAAATCGGGGTAGAGATCGATTTCTGGACCAAGAAGGCCAAGACAAGTCCTTAGTTGAAATCTTTGCCCGTGGCCACCCTACTCACTCCTCAAGGAGTTAACAGGATTGACTGTTGATGCCCTAATCGCCTGGTGACTGATGGTGAGCAACGTGATAAACAGCAGCATGGCTAACGTGACCAGATAGGTAAGTACATCCAGGCTGATGTGATACGTGAAATTACCGAGCCATTGATTCATCAGGTAGTAGGACAACGGAATCGCGACGACAAACCCCACGAGTACGAGCAATACAAATTCCCGGTAGATCAGTCGAAGGATATTAAGAACTGAAGCGCCCAGCACCTTCCGCACGCCAATCTCTTTCACTTTTCGCTGTACCACAAACAGCACGAGGCCGTAGACTCCCAGGCATGAAATAAGCACCGAAACAGCGGTGAAGGTCCGTATGATCCTCCCAAAACTGATAAAGGTGGCATATTGGTCATCCAACTGCTCATCGAGGAATGAGAACTCGAAAGCCTTCTCCGGAAAAAGGGTATTCCATTTCGATTCGATAGAAGTAATGGTGCGTTCCACCTGGTCATTGTCGAAGCGGATGGAAAGGGCATTGAACTGGTTAGGATTGAGTTCAAAGATCCCCGGAGAGATCGGGGTGGTAAGTGAAGTGAAATTGAAATCCTTTAAGACACCGATCACCTTGCCTAGTTTTCCTTCCCGGTTTATAGTCTTGCCGAGTGCCTCTTCTGGCGTCTGCCATTTAAATTCCCTCACCGCAGTTTCGTTCACAACAAATCCCGCTGCCTGGTCGGTGCCGTAATCACGGCTAAACCAACGGCCAGCGACCAATTTCATTTCGTAAGTATCATTAAAGTCATAGTCTACAGAAAAATTTGCCGTAAACAGATTGTCCTCCTTGGTGAATCCTTCCGGGATGGTGCCGCGATAGATCGCTCCCAATCCAGGTGCATTGGAAGAGAGCGTGGTTTTTTGCACACCCGCTATCCTGGCAATTTCATCCCGAAAGCTCTGAAGCCTCGATCGATAGACTGAATCACGCTGGCTGAAGATACCGTTGAGGTTTTGACTGAAGAGCGGAACGGTAATAATTTGTTCCTTCTGGAATCCCAGGGGACGGTCCTGGAGGAACCTGAGCTGTTGAATGATGGCCATTGAACCCACCAACAAAAGACTGGCCACCATCATCTGAAAAACGATCAATGACTTCCGCAGCCATTGTGTACCTCCATGAGTTGCGCCATCTCCTTTCAGGGAGCTTACAGAACTGAACCTGGAAACAAAGTACGAAGGGTAACCACCAGCAAGGAGTGTCACCAAAAACAAAAGTCCGATCGAAAGCAGAATAAGCCACGAATCAAGCACCTCCACAAACAAGAGGCTCTTACCTGTGAGTTGATTAAGATACGGTAGCGCGAGGTAGAGCACGCCAAAGGACAGCACTAGCGATATAAAGCAAAAAAGAAAGCTCTCGGCCAGAAACTGCAGAATGATATGACTTTTGTTGGAGCCCATAATCATCCGAATACCAATCTCCTTGATTCGGGTAAACGACTGAGCCGTGCTGAGGTTGATGTAATTGATACATGCGATGAGGAGGGTAATGATACCGACAGCAATAAATATCAGCAGGTTCGAAACGGACGTGGTGGAAGAAGGCTCAGCCAGAACCGTTGATGTAAGATGAATATTCGTGAGTGGCATCAACGTAAACACCTGCCCTACCCGGACTTGCGGCAATGCATATTTTTCCAGGAAAGCACCCATGTTCTGGTCCACCTTATTGGGATCAGCACCCTGTTTGAGCAGCACATAGGTGTAGGAGTGACTGATTACAAAATTCATCGCCAGGTTTTTCCGCATGGTCTCAGCGGCCTGGTCTGTTTCCAGATCAAACATGTTTTCAAAAGGCACCAACATGTGAAACCGGATGTGGGAGTTTTGCGGGAAATCCTTAACTACTCCGACAACCTTAAAGGTATGTTTCCCGGAAAACAGAAGCGACTCGCCGATGGGGTTCTCGTCCCCGAAATACTTAGTGGCCATTTCCTCTGTGAGCAAAACGGTAAACTTATCATGGAGCGCACGGTATGGATTACCCTTTACAAACTGAAGCGTGAAAATACCCGTGATGGCTGAATCAGCGAAATAGACATCGGATTCCTCAAAAGCCTCGGTCTGATCGGGTCGCTTGATACTTACATTTCGGCGATACATTCGTCCGGCAGTCTCCACTTCAGGGAAGAATTCCGTCATGAGCGGTGCGATGGGCGGTGGTGAGCTGGCCAGCTGAAGGCCATTGGGCGTATCGTACTTGATGCGGTAGATCCGATCACTTTTTTCATGAAAGCGGTCGTAGTTGATCTCCGACCGCACGTAGGCAATAATGAGGAGGGTAAGAGCTACCCCACATGTAAGGCCCACAAAATTGATGATGGCATAGGTCTTCTGGCGGAGAATAACTCGAGCGGCAGTCTTGATGAAGTTTCTGAGCATAGATGAAATTTCAATATCAGGTATACGGATCAAGCCAGCAATGGTTCCGGGCAGAGCTGGGTACTGGGTACTGGGGCCCGGGGACTGGGGCCCTAAGGGATTTTTCTCTTATACACTCCATCAAACGAAACCGTCCAGCTCTTTTCCTGATCCACACTCACCTCCCACAATTGACGCACTGTGCCGTCGGCATTGGGTGTCCATGTAATGCGGTCGGTTTGGAGTTGGCTTGAACGGTTTTTTGCTTCCTTGCTCTTGAGCACCATGGAGGCTCCAGTCCATTCGCCTTCCAATTGAAGATTCCCACCGACATTATCAATCCAGAGCTGTTGCCACTTTCCGGTCGAGGTATTATAGAAATTATAGCTCGTGCCTGTATAACCCCCGCCCGTCGCTGCCCAATTCTCCTGCATGACGCAATTGCCTTCCATCAATACAATGTGGTTGGTGCCTACCAGTTTCCCAGCGGGATTAAATGCTTCCCAGTCCCCTGCCCAGAAATGAAACTGCTTCGCCTTTTCGTGACAGCAGGCACAGGAACCTGAGGATTGCGCCGTAGCTGAAGATGCCGCAGTCACAAATAAGATAAGCGCTAATTTTAGTCGTGCGATCATAATATTGATTAATTGTTTCACCTAGTTGGAGGTTATGCGGGACAATTGCAATGGTAGCGGAGGATTTTAGCTCCTTAACTGCTCAGGATCACGCAAGGTGGATGACCAGACGGGCATCAATGTCGCCTCCACGGCCATCCTGGCCTTTGAATTCTGAGCTACATTTTATGTGATTTCTTTTGTCCTGAGGCATCTACTTACGTGCCCTATTTTCGGGGAAGCTTACAGAATCTTGAAGACAACTTGGAGTAAATTCCCTAAATTCACGATATGAAAAACAAAATGACTCACTTTGCTATTCACACGGACAACATTGAAAGAGCAAAGAACTTTTACGGACAGGTGTTTGATTGGGGCTTTTCATCCTACGGGCCACCTGACTTTTTACAAATAAAGGTTGACAACACAGAAAACGGAGAGTTGATTGGAGCTTTGCAATCCAGGTCATACTCTCCTGTTAAAGATAAATTAATCGGCTTAGAATGTACTGTCACAGTTGAAAGCGTTGATGAAATCGTTAGAAGAGTTCAGAACAACGGTGGACAAATTCTTATGCCAAAGACCGCGATTCCTTACGTTGGTTGGATTGCAAAGTTTCTGGACACGGAAGGTAATCTTGTTTGTGCCATGCAAGCCGACAGCGCGGCAAGAGGATAATCAAAAAAAACAAATATGATAGCGAGTGGCTGAGTGGCTAGGTGCCCTAATCAAATGTTTGGCTAATTAATTTTCGGATAATTCATCTTATCAATCAATTTCCCAAAACAACGATGACTCGGTTAGTGGCTTCATCTCTCGGTTGAAAAAAAACTTTGTATGAACCACCAATTTTAACACCTATCACCTTATCTTAGTTCTTGCATTAGGATTCGCCTGGCCAACTGATTTCTTCCGGGGATCGCTGGTCGTTACGGCTGATCATGCAGGGGCAAAAAGCTAATAATTGGCGTTCCTGCACATTTTTTTGATCATCCGACTTGCAAATTCGCTCAAAAAGCAAGAAAATAGAGGTAGGAAACCGAACGGTAGCCGAACAGTCGCTGAATGGTCGCTGAACGGTTCAGCCTTCGAGCCTGAACACAGTCAACATCCTGCCGGAGGATCGACTATAGGAAGTCTATGTACGATCGGAAGAAATAGGATTTGGGTGTGACTGGGTGCAGCGGGCCGTGTGCGATGTCAAAAAAACGTATCACTAAATTCAATGTCCAAGGTCATCAACAATCCCATCCTTAAAGGCGTCACCGGCAAGCTGGGTGAAACGCACTACTACCGCATGGCGTATGGGGTGCTGCAGATGTGCAACCTGCCAGGCGAACGGAAGAAGTCGACACCCAAGCAGAAAGATCAAATGTTGCGCTTCCGCAGGGCCACTCGATATGCCAAGGCTCAATCGAACAATGCGGAGGCCAAAGCACACTATGCCAAAGGGATTTGCCGTCAGCGCCCCAGTGCTTACAACGTCGCGTTGTCCGACTACCTTAACGCCCCCGTCATACACTACATACAGCCGAAGCTATACACCGGCGAAGTGGGCAGCCTCATCACCATCAAGGCCACCGACGACTTCCGGGTGGAGCGCGTTAAGGTGACCATCCATACCCCTGACGGAAAGCTTCTTGAATCCGGCGATGCCGAGCGCAACAAGCGCAAGCCGTTTATGTGGAACTACCGGGCCACTGTGAAGAATGCGATGGTAAGCGGAAGTGTTATTAAGGTGATTGCTAAGGATCGGCCGGGGAATAAGGCGGAGGGGGATCTGGTGATTGGAGGGTGAACCCAGTTGCCAGTTTACCGGTTACCGGTAACAACTTCAATGCATCACTAACTTATAGGTTGTGTTTAGCAACCAAGGCGTCCGCAGGTGCGCAAGCCGTGTTTAAACCGGCTAATCCGGATAACACACCGGCTAGCTCGGTTTGGGGTTGATTTGTAGGAAGGCTTGCTCAGAATATTGATATTCGACCAAGGAATGTGGCATACTGGAATTATCTGCTTTGGGTGGACAAGGAGAGAAGAGAAATTCAAAGACGCGTCTATTTTCTACAACCATACTTCTGAAATTGAAAATAAAGACATTAAACGATGGCTGAGCTAATCAAGAGCAATACAATGGGACTATAAAAACATTGTGAAAAGAAAAGGGCGCTTAGAGAGAATAAAATAATTTGTTTCATTAACATGAAGACATGAATTGTGAAAACGACGACCGAACACGATAAGCGCATAGCGAAAATCACATTCGCTTCAGTATATCCACACTACCTGAAGAAAGTCGAGACGAAAGGTAGAACGCAAGAAGAATTGTACCAAGTGATAGCCTGGCTGACCGGTATGGATGAAAAAAAGCTTCTGGAATTAATTCAAGAAAAGGCAACATTTGAAATATTCTTTCGCAACGCCAAATTAAATCCAAATGCGCGCTTCATTACAGGAGTAATCTGTGGCTATAGGGTGGAAGAAATCGAAAACCCCTTAACACAGCAGGTAAGGTATTTAGACAAGTTAGTGGACGAATTGGCCAAAGGTAAAAGGATGGAGAAGATTTTGCGTGTTCCCTAGTGTGATTGGCGAATGACTGGATAATTTTTCACTTAAGAAATATAAGCCTAACCTTTCAAAAGAAAGAAAACCCTCCACAATAACCCTTCCCAATACTTTAAAACCACTAATGATGATGTCTATGAATTTCATTTTGTTCGGCATACTCATGTTTGGCGCTTCAACCATTCTCCTCTCACAGCCCAAGCCGTTTGTTCCGTCTGACTTTAAAATTCCAAATACTTTGGAAACTTCGAGTTTCAGAATACGAATGCTTACCGTAAATGATGTGGTGAAAGACTATGATGCCGTAATGACAAGCATTGAGCATCTGCAGAAAATGTACCCATCATCAAGTTGGCCCACGAAAGAATTAACTTTTGAACAGGACTTAATTGACCTGGGATGGCACCAGAAAGAATTTCAGATCAGAAGGTCCTTCGCCTATACCGTTGTAACCCCGGATGAAAGTCAGGTTATTGGCTGTCTCTATATCAATCCAACAACAAAGGGCAGCTATGACGCAAGCATAACCATGTGGGTACGCGCCAGTGTACTGGACCAGGGGCTCGACACAATTCTGTTCACCGCTGTAAAGCAATGGATTGCAAAGGATTGGCCGTTTAAAAAAGTAGCTTATCCCGGGAGAGAAATTAAATGGGAAGATTGGGAA
>JANPES010000178.1:0-12808 GCA_031423035.1 Cyclobacteriaceae bacterium
CAGGCAGGTACAATGTGCCGTAGTGCCCATCAAAGAAATGCCACACATGATTATCCAGCACGTGCTCAATGATGACCTTACTGACACTGGGCTTCTCGCTGATCGGGGCACCGTGTTCGCCACTTACAGCAGCGTGATCCTCCTGGGCCAAGACCCCGGAAAAAGTCAGTGAAAGGGCAGACAAGACCAAGAGAAAAAATGCTCCTTTCATGCTGCAATTCGGTCTTTTTAAGTGGAATTTCACGGTCGTAATCGTCGACCGCAAAACTATTGATTAATAGGCCAAATAAAAATCTTTATCCCTCTTTTTGGCCCAAATTTGTGGGTTTTTGACTCACGACCGCAACGTAGAGAGCCAATACTTCCAGGCTGGTAAATAGGAAGTAACTGATAAGAAACAAGAGGGCATTTTGGGTTCCGGATGGAGGATCAAGCTTGATGATGGCGAACACAAAAATTCCGAAAAACAGGATCCGCAGAACAGTGGATCCAAGATAAACCTTGACAAAGTTTTCAGGCCGCTGATTCAGTTGACGGGTGATTACAGAATAAAGCACCAGGTGAGCAGATACTAAAAAGATCAGAATTTCCAGCTCAAACGTTGGTCGCAGGAACCACCCTCGGGCTACTCCAGCCTCCACTAAACCGAACAGGGCTACAGCAAGGAGAATGGTGAGAATCGAAAACCGGAGCATTTAGTCCTGGTTGAGTTTCTTATAGATCACATAAAGCATCCCGGTGAGCGCGAGGAGAACAAAAAGAAGCAAAAAAAGGGGAAATTTTAGGGTAAGATAGATATCAAGCTGGTGACCCAGCCATCCGCTAACCCCAATTCCACCGAGGAGTTGAAATGCAAATCCGCTATACCGAAGGTATGAATTAGACGGCGGCTTCGGATCGGAAGGTGCTGGCTCCTGCATTCTCTACAGACTTGATATCCTTTACTGCGGCACCCATCTTGCAGCTACCGTTGAAAACCGCCCCGGGTTCAACAACAAGTTTTCCGGTAGAAATGTCCCCGTTTACGGTTGAGGTGGCTTTCAAAACAAGCATATCTGAAATATCTACTTTTCCTTTTACAGTACCTTCAACGTCAGCATTCTGAGCGGTTATGTTGCCATCAACATGACAGGAGTTTCCCAAAGCGATCTTTGACTTTGATTTGATGTTGCCAATGATGCGGCCTTCAATACGAATGTTTCCAGCTGTTTCAATATTCCCCTCCAGTATTGTGCCCTTTCCGATGACATTACTTGAATTCGTAATTTCGTCAGCCGCTTTCTTTTCTTCTTTTGTTGTAAACATGTTGTTAAGTTTAAAACGTTACAAATTCCTCCGGATTAAGTGAATTGCCATTGTACCATAACTCAAAATGTAGATGAGGTCCATTGGTCATTTCACCTGTATTGCCAACAATAGAAATGATTTCTCCTGCGTTGACAAAACTACCAACTTTTTTCAATAGTTCCGCATTGTGCTTGTAAACAGAAATCAAGTTGCCCCGATGCTGTATCGCAATCACATGACCAGCATCCTGCGTCCATGATGCCATCACAACCGTTCCATCGGCAATACATTTGACTGGCTCGCTAGTCTTTGCCACGATGTCCACGCCGTAGTGCGCCTTTTTTACATCATAGTGATCCGAAATAAATCCGGTTATTGGGGTAAAGAAGAAGGTCTCACTCAGCTCATTGTATTTGCTACTCGTCAAAGAAATCAGCGAAAGTTCAGATTGTTCAAAGTCCTTGCGAAATTGTGAATCACTTGGCGCCAGCTTGGCTGTGCTAATTTGTTTTATTGGCTTCGTTTGCTCTTTTAGTGCGGAAGGCGCATCAACAAAACTGTTTGTAGTGTCTCCGTTCAGAACTCGCTTAAAGTTTTGAATGAATTCATCCTTCTGCTCTTCCTCACTGGCGAGTGAATCCACCCGAAGCTGAAGCTGGTAGAGCTTCTTTGCCATCTCCCGCTGAGCATACCGGGGATCAAACCATCTCGCCAGGAGGCTTTGCGACAAGTACAGGCTGCCAGCAAAAAGCAGCATGAACACGATTGATGCCAACACGAGGATTTTGGCATAAGTGAATCCAAATGTTGACTTTTCCTCCAAGTTCTCTTCCTTCCGAATGACCAGCTGATACTTGGTGTTAAAGCGCTCTCCTATGGTTTTTTTGGGCTTCAAAGTTCTAAATTGCCTCAAAATTAGATATTCTGACCAATTATAACATTGAATACCTGTTTTTTACGTTTGTAAATCAAACTCGTGCATGAGGAGGCTAAGGTGGATCACATATGGGCTGCTTGGGGGTGTCGCTTGCGGCCTGAGTTGGCGTTGCTCGCCAAATCAAAATACGGTCACAAGCGACATCTACCACAACACAACAGCGCACTTCAACGGATACTTCTATGCGAAAGAGAAGATTGCCGAAATTCAAACGACCATCACCAAGAGCCTCGACGATGATCCAAACCAGATTCTTCGACTCTTCCCAAAACTAGATACCACATTAGCCAGTTCCTATCGGAAAGACACGGAAGAAGTTATCAAGATGGCATCGTTGTCAATACAGCGTCATCCAAACAGCCGATGGCTTGACGACAATTATCTATTGGTTGGTCTTGCGCGGCTATATGACTGTGACTATCAAAACGCCATTCGCACATTCAAGTACGTCAACACAAAAGGTCTGGATCCGAACGTCCGACATCGGGCCATCATACACTTGATAAGAACATTCACTGAACAAGCAGATTACTTGAGGGCAGAGGAGGCCTTCCAGTTTCTGGAAAAAGAAAAACTTAACAAGACCAACAGCAAAGACTTCTTCCTTGAAAAAGCGTATTACTACCAACAACGTAACGATTACGACAACATGGTGCGTAATCTTACTTCTTCGGATACACTCTTAACGCAAAATGACCGCAAGGGTAGAATCTATTTCATCATCGGGCAAGTGTATCAGCAACTTGGGTTCAAATCAGAAGCATACGGCTATTACCGCAAGTGTCTGAATACAAACCCTGAATACGAGATTGATTTCTATGCCCGTTTGAACATGGCCCAAGTAGCCCAACTTGACGACTCAAAGAGCCTTCGGCTAATCAGAAAACAATTCCAAAAATTGCTTTCTGATACCAAGAATGAGGAATTTAAAGACAAAATATACTATGAGCTAGGTGAGTTCGAACGCAAACAAAACCACCTTGAAGCGGCAATCTCAGAATACAAGCTTTCAGCTCATTCAGGAAAAAACCGTCGCATTCAGGGAAATGCTTTTCTCCGAATCGGAGAGCTCTATTTTGACTCCCTCCGAAAATATTCACTTGCCAAGTTTTACTATGACAGCGCGGTAGCGGCGCTCCCGAAGGAAACGGAGAACTTCGAGGCAATCAGCAAGCGTCAAAAGGTGCTCGGTGAATTTGTGACGTATACAGAGACCATTCAATGGCAAGATAGCCTGCTTACCCTTGCTCTCCTGGATTCCGCTACACTCCGCTCCCGAATCGACTCAGTGTTGGCGAGCCGAATTCCTAAGGACGACGGGAAAAAGAAAAAGAGACGAGCCGCCAGTTCAACAGGTTCGGGGCAGGGTAACTCCTTCTTTCAGTCCGAATCAATCAGCACCAATGACTGGTACTTTGGGAATCTTTCTGCTGTTTCAACCGGACAAAGTGAGTTCAAACGAATCTGGGGAAATATCTCCCTGGAAGACAATTGGCGAAGATCCACTAAATCTGCAAACTTAGGTGCAAACACGATATCAGGAGCTTCTGCAGAAGGCTCGAAGACAGGAATAACAGCGAAGGAAGAAACGGTAACTGAAACATCTCCTGATGCCGCATTCAATAGCCTGTACGCCGCACTTCCTCGAACAGAAGAAGAACGATTGCTTGCCCTAACCAAGATAGAAGAGGCCTACTTCAAGCTGGGTGACCTTTACTATTTTCAACTTGAAGAGAAAGACAATGCACAACACGCATATGAAGAACTGCTTACTCAATTCCCTTCGTCAAAATTTAAACCCGAAGTACTATACAAACTATACCTTATTCACAAGGAAAAGAATGATTCGGAAACCGCTATTCTCGCTCAGCAACTTGAGCAGGAGTTCCCTGAGTCGACCTACACACGAATCCTGCTTAATCCCGACTATCTCAAGGAAACCAACATTGCACAAGAGAAACAAAAAATAATTTACAAGGAGGCCTACGCAGACTTCCAAAAAAATAACCTCCGCGGAACGCAGGATAAAATCAGACAGGCAAAGGAAATTGGGGAAACGGAATTCACTCCGCAACTGGATCTCCTGCAAATTCTAATCACTGGAAAAACAGAGGACATTACACGCTATCAGTACGAACTGGGGCAATTCATCAAACAATTCCCTGAAAACAAACTAAATATCTATGCCGGGGAGCTCCTGGCCAGTTCAAGATCCTTCCTTGAAAAATCCGAACGAGCTAAGGGCATCCGATTCAATGCGTCGTTTGAAGAGCCTCACTATTTCGTCATCGTACACCGCATTCAGGATCAAGCCAGCGCTGGAATTTCCAAACGACTGGACTTTTTAAACATTGAATCATTCAGAAACCTCAAACTTGTGGCGACCAATCTTATCTTCAATGACCACTTCGCCATGACGTTCGTTGGTGATTTGCCCGGGCGAACAGAGGCCATTGATTACCTGCAACGGTTCAGAACGCAACTAGCCGTAGAAAAGCCGTTTTCCACGCTAAATTTCGATAACTTTGTCATAACCAAGGATAATTTCAATATTTTCTACCGGAACAAAGCGCTTGATGAGTACCTCAGTTTCTTTGACAGATACTATAAAAACTAGGATCACCAAGATCTTTGGAAGCAAGAGACCTTGGTTTCGAAAGGCCATTCGATATATCTGGATTTTATTTCTCTGCATTGCACTGGGCCTTCCGCTATACGTGTATACGGTAAGTGTCGACCTATTCGGGCTCTTCGGTGGCATGCCTAGCTTAGCAGAAGTGGAGAATCCTGAAAACGACTTATCATCGGAGCTCATCTCCTCAGATGGCGTCTCTCTCGGTCGGTATTTCCGATTCAATCGAAGTCAAGTAACCTTTGATGAGCTGTCAGATGAATTGGTAAATACGCTGGTTTTGTCAGAAGATCACCGATTCTATGAACATTCCGGGCTTGATTTTCCTGCGTATCTGCGTGTTGCTTGGGGGCTCTTTACCTTCCAACCTTCTGGTGGCGGGAGTACCATCACGCAACAGTTGGCAAAAAACCTGTATACGCGTAACAGGGATCGCGGGCTGGATGGAATTGTGGCCAAGCTCGGTCGGTATCCAAGACGAATTGTACAAAAGACTAAAGAGTGGATAATTGCCGTCAATCTCGAGCGCAACTTCACGAAAGAGGAAATAATAGCGATGTACCTGAACACCGCAGAATTCAGCAGTAACTCCTACGGTATTAAGGTTGCTACAGAAACCTATTTTAACAAACCTCCCGACAGCCTGAATCTCCAGGAATCTGCCCTGCTGGTTGGAATGCTCCAAAACCCCACGTTCTACAACCCCGTGCTTCGTCCGGAAAACGCATTTGCGAAACGAAATGAGGTGCTATACAAAATGTTTAGGAGTAAGTATCAGCTCGCCAGACGTGAGCAATACGACTCCATTGCAGCCACAGATCTAGGCCTGATGTTCAAGATTCAAAATCAGAACGAAGGCTTGGCAACCCATTTCCGCACGGTAATCCAATTCTACCTGATGCAATTTTGTGCAGAACGCGGCATTGACTTGTGGAATTCAGGATTGAAGATCTACACCACGATTGACAGTCGACTTCAGCGGTACGCAGAGGAAGCCATGCGCGAGCACATGAAGAACCTTCAAGCCGAATTTTCCAATCAGTGGGAAGGAAAAAATCCCTGGGTCGACGACAACCGACAGGAAATAGCCGGCTTCTTGAAGTTGCGAATCAAGCAAACCGATGCTTACAAAAACCTTGTCGCAAAGTATGGGGAAAAATCAGACTCAATACGAATAATGCTGACTCAAAAGAAACCAATGACTATATTTTCATGGGAAGGCGAACGGGATACACTTTTCAGCTCTATGGACTCCCTTGCTTACTACAAACGGTTTCTGCAATCCGGACTGATGTCGATGGATCCCAATACCGGCCATATCAAAGCCTGGGTGGGGGGATTCAACTACAAGTACTTTAAGTACGATCATGTGAAACAAGGGACGCGTCAACCTGGGTCCACATTCAAGCCTTTCGTTTATGGATTAGCCATGGAGTCAGGCTATTCCCCTTGCTTTGTATTGGAAGATATTGCTCCGAGCTTTCAGGTTTCCGGAACAGTATGGTATCCCCCAAATTCAGATGGTAAGCGTGGGACAGGGGAAAAGATGACCATTCGACAAGCCATGGCCAGGTCCGTAAACTCAATTACTGCCCAAATGATGAAGGCACTTGGCGAGGAAAACGTTGTTGAATTTGCCCACCGGGTCGGCATTGAAAGTAAACTGGATCCAGTCCCCTCGCTTTGCCTTGGTGTAAGCGATGTTTCTCTATATGAAATGGTTGGAGCGTACAGCACATTCGTTAACAATGGCATACACACCAAACCTTTCTTTATAACACGTATAGAGGACAAAAACGGAAATGTTATTGAAAATTTCGTCCCCAAAACCAAGCAAGCCATCAACGATCAAACCGCATACAAGATGATCTATATGCTCATGGGCGGAATCGAGGAAACGGGTGGTACTTCGGGCGGCTTGAGTCGTGAGCTAAAAATCGATAATGAAATCGGTGGAAAGACAGGGACCACGAACAATGCCTCCGACGGCTGGTATGTTGGCGTCACACATAACCTGGTGACCGGAGTCTGGGTTGGCGGTGATGAAAGGGCTATCCACTTCCCGTCCTGGGTATTCGGCCAAGGAACCAAGACAGCAAGACCTATTTGGGACAAGTATATGACCAAAGTCTATCTGGATCCTACTTGCGGCATTACCAAGGGCCGGTTCAAACTACCTAAGTCCGGACTGGACACCTCCCTGGACTGTGCCAAATTGCTGCAGTCCGACTCTGTGAAACTCGATGAAAAGCCGTGGGATATCCATAATTAATCCAATGGCTGATGCACTTAGAGAAATAGCAGCATCGCTGCCCGACTCCCCAGGAATCTATAAGTTCTACAACCAAGAAGGTGTTCTCATCTATGTCGGTAAGGCCAAGAGTATAAGGAAACGTGTATCCAGCTACTTCCTCAAGCAATCTGTAAATCGTAAGACTGAGAAATTGGTATCCGAAATCCGCAGCATCCAGTTTACGCTAGCCAATACGGAATTTGACGCGCTTCTCCTCGAAAACAACTTCATCAAGCAAAACCAACCAAAATACAACATACTCCTCAAGGACGACAAGACGTTTCCATACCTATGCATTCTCAAAGAGCGCTTTCCCCGAATTATTTACACACGAAAGTACCTACCAAACCTCGGAGAATACTTCGGGCCGTACAGCAGTGTCCTCTCAATGAAAAGCATCCTTGAACTTGTGCGTAAGCTCTACTCCATACGCACTTGCACCTATCTCCTATCGGAACCAAACATTCAAAAAGGGAAGTTTAAAGTCTGCCTTGAGTTTCACCTTGGAAATTGCAAAGGTCCTTGCGTTGGTCTGCAAGAGGAGCGCATCTACCTCGAAGAGATTGCGCAGGCGAGGCATATTCTCAAAGGAAACTTGAGCCAGGTAGAAGCGTACTTCCAACATCATATGCAAACTCATTCTCATTCACTTCAATTCGAGCGGGCTGCACTTTTTAAACACAAGCTTGACCTGCTCGCGAAATTCCAAGCCAAGTCCGCTGTAGTAAATCGAAAACTCACCGACATCGATATTATTACGATTGTGAGTACGCCAAACAAAGCATTTATCAATTTTCTCCAGGTAAAAGAAGGAGCCATCATCCATTCGCGAGATATCGAAGTCGGAAAGAAGTTGGACGAACCCGATGACGAAATCCTAACGCTGGTACTCCATCAACTTCGGACTGAGCTGCAGAGTGACAACCATCTCGTTTACAGCAATATCCCGCTTCTTGTTACACCTGACACGTTTGAAAACAGTGTGCCTCAGATCGGTGACAAAAAAAGACTATTGGAAATGTCCTTGAAGAATGCGCTCTACCAGAAAACCAAGAAGGAAGCTCTGCTGGAAGGCACCAAAACAAGGCAACAAGAACAGCTCGAATCCCTCCAAAGAGATCTTCAACTCAAGGCGCCGCCACGGATTATAGAATGTTTCGACAACTCCAACCTCATGGGGACCAGTCCCGTTGCATCGATGGTAAGATTTGTGGATGGCAAAGCCGATAAAGCTGGATATCGTCACTTCAACATCAAAACAGTACAAGGTCCGGATGACTTCGCATCCATGAAGGAAATTGTTAGTCGCCGGTATCATAGGGTAATGAACGAAACTGAAGTCTATCCAGATCTCATTATCGTAGATGGTGGAAAAGGCCAGCTCAGCAGTGCCTCAGATGCCCTGCGTGAACTCGATCTATATCGAAAGATTCCGATAATCGGAATTGCGAAGCGGCTCGAGGAAATCTACTATCCGGAAGACCCAGTACCGCTTCACCTCAATAAAAAGTCCCTAAGTCTTCTTCTTATACAACAGATTCGAGATGAGGCTCACCGTTTCGCCATCTCTTTCCACAGAAAGAAGAGAAGTAAGGCCACGATCTATACCGAACTTGAGCTAATCCCTGGGATCGGAAAATCTACAACATCAACCCTGCTATCCAGATTCAAATCAGTCAAAAAGATAAAAGGGGCAAGTTTCGGCGAATTAGAGAAAGCCGTGGGAAAGGCAAAAGCTCAGAAAATAAAATTATGGCAAAAAAAAGGGGAGAGCTGATTGCCCTACCCTTTCTTCTCTGTTTCGATCACCTTAGTATTCCCAGAGATTATGCTCCTTTTCCATCATCTTCATTTCTTCCCACTCCATTGCCCACACGGCCTCCTTGTATGGCCGCTGATTCGCCGAGTATGTATCTGCAATCCTGTCGTTATCGGGATTCTCTACCATGTCAATCACACCGCGGAATAACCTAAGCAGAAACGCGTCTGCATAATTCTTGTTTTCCGCTGTATTGTAACGGTTAAACCAAATAGCATCCTTTGTGTGGTTTCTAAACATTTTCTCAAGGTCCTTGTACTTAAACCATCCTAACGATTTGAATGTACCCGTGTTTTGATCAAACGCCTGGAACTGCATCGCGAGCATGTCATAATACAGCCTGGAACGGCGCTTATCAAATATCACATCCTCCTGCAGGATGATTCTGAAGATTTCGCTTGCCTCATAACGTATGGCTTGTCCACGCGTGGTGGCTTGCCACTCTTCAGCAGATGTTGATGGATTCTTACCCTTGCTGTTAACTGCCGCCTCGTAATTCTTTCCGTTGAACGTAACCGCGTCACCTTGATAATAATCCGTAGCTGGAGCCCAAACAGGGAATGCCTCTCCTTGCTGCGTAACCATAAGGGCATTAAACTCTTCCTTAGAATATTTTTCGGTAAGAGAATCTCTCTTATAGATATCGGCCAATTCGCCAGAATTAATTGCCTTAAGCAAGAGTTTGGTTATCTCATTGCCACGGGCAAAGAATCCCTTGTTCTGCTTTTCACGTAGGTCAATCACCCTCCAAACGCGCACTTTATACAGCTGCTCGTACCGGGGAATGTTAAGCAGTGAATTTGGATTCACCTGTCCCTCTTCCTCCTGAGCAACCGCAAACGTGCATGCAAAAGCCAAAGCCAACCCAACCAAGAAAGTTCTCCTCAACATATTTAGCTATTTATTGAATAGGAATATTTATTGTGCCAGACGTAACCGCAACCGGTTCCTGTTCTCCCGTGAAGGTATTACGCGTCACATTTTTAATATCTATGATAATGCGGTCGCCAGGACGGAACTGTGATTTCCAACGGTTTAGATCCAGGCTCTCCGAAGTTGCATTGAACTGATCCACACGAGCCGTGCCTCGCGCAAGAATTACCTCCATGGTGCGTATGCGATACACAGCATCCTTGGGGACCTCTGCTTTGAAGTTATCTTCAGCATCAGCATTGATTCGCAACCCACTAAGGCCCGCACCGCGCACGCCATTCTTCAAATCAATTTCCTTTCCGCTGTTGTCCCGGGCTACATAATGCGGCTTCGGGATCGGCTTCACATCAAATGGCTCTGTACCAATCGAGGCGCCGCCATTCGACACCGTGAGAAAAAGTTTTCTTTCCTTCGGTATAATTGTCACACGTCCAATTTTGTCACCCTTCTCGATTGTCCCACCCTTTACACTAAATGTCGGATTATAGCTTGCTCCCAAAGCAGGTACTTCTACGTTAACAAAGTTTCCGCAGTTCATATACAAACTTGGTGCATTACCATTTGTGATACGTATGGTTGGCTTAATGACGATGTATTCGATTTTACGTGTCAGCGGATCTTTTCCGGCAACGCGAATTTCAGTTGTGAACGATTGCTTTGACTGACCATTAGCATCGTAGTTTGAGGCGGTAGCGGAAAATTCCACTTTTGCCATTTTGATGCTGGTTTCAGGATCCGTTGTAACTGCTAATGGTACACCATTTCTGAACATCTCCGGGCTAACACCCGATGCCGCTCCTGCCATAAACAAGCGTCCGGTGTACTTGGCTCCTGCAGCGACCACATCGGGGCCAATAACCATTGGCACCACTTTATCAAACTTGAAGTTCACGCCTTCCGCGATGCTATTCAGTGAATCGAGAGCCATACCTTCATACTCAAGAATTTCAGTTTGCATCTGGCTGATTCCAGTTATGGCAGGCATCGTAGGGGTTCCTTCAAATGAAAACTCAATGAAATCCTTGTCTGCATGTTCTACCTCTCCTTTATCATTCTTCAATTCCTTAAAATCCACTGCCTTCTTATCCAGTTTGGGGAACTTCATTCCGGAGAGTTCCTCGATTTTTTTGTGATACTCAACCAGGGTCTTTTCGTAATTTGGAGCGAGAGAGGACTTATCATTGAGCATCTTTTCTTCCGCTATGTTGGTATTACCAACCAATTCACCGCCAACCATTGGTTTGCCTGAGTGGTCCTTGGCCAATTCCTCCTTCAGTTTATCCAACGACTCCATAGTCGCAATTGTGAGGTCCCTCAATTGCTGAGCCTTTGCTTTCGCATCAAGTACCACCGGTTTATCGCTGGTTGATCTCATGATGGCTTGAAATTTACCATCATTGACCGAGCCGCTTTCAGCAATAAGCTCCAACAGTGTTGAGTTCAGGATAGCAAATTTTTCAAGCACCGCACTACTGACGTTAAGCGCCAATAGGGCAGTAAGCACGAGATACATCATGCCAATCATCTTTTGCCTCGGGGTTTCCTTGCCACCACTCATAGTATTTCAGTTTATTTTATAATTAGATAACCCTTAAACCCTAAACGTATTATTTCGCAGAACCTTTCATTGCTGTCAGCATACTTCCGTATACATTATTCAGCGAAGTGAGGTTATCTGTCAATTTTCCGAGTTCGGAAGTGAATTTGCTTGTGTTCGTTCCAACGGAAGAAAGCCCCTGCATCGCGCCGGTGAGACTCTCGTAGAACTTGTTCATATTCTTAACGTGAGAATCAGCATCCTTCAATTCCATTTCATAAATGGTATTCAGCGCAGCAAGATTCTTCGTAACCTTTTGAACCTGCGCGTGGTATTCGCCCGTGTCTTTTGATGCATCCGCCATTGCCGATACTGCCTTCATGGCCGACCCGTATGATTTATTCATTTCAGACAAAGAAGAAGAGGCAGCCTGAACATTCTTTGCATATTCATTCGTAGCTACTGCGGCATTCGAGAGGTTACCCATCTGCGTGGCCGAAGTCGCCAGGTTAGTTAACCCTTTGCCCAGATTATCCAGAAGGTTCTGATCAACTTTTGCAGTTTTCAGCATCTCGTCAATTTTCAAAAGCGGAGACTCACCGCTAGGGCGATTACTGATTCGTGTTGCAGTCTGCGTTGTAGGTCCTTCGAAGTCCTCAGACAGTTCAGGATAAACCTTAGACCAATCTATCTCTTTATGTTGCGGTTCGAATGCACTAAAGAAGAATATCCCGGCCTCTACGGAAAGGCCAATCATCAACATCTCGTTTGCACCAGGTAAGTGCAAGATTTTGAAGAGTGCTCCAATGATTACCACTGCAGCTCCAATTCCATAAATCTTGGGCATTATGGTTTCATAGAACAATTGACTGAATCCGCCTTTTTTCTTTGCCATGATATTTAGAGTTTAAGGTTTAAGGTTCGTTGTTACTTGTTTTTAAAGATAGTATGAGTTTTCGAGTATTAAAATTCCCTGCCTGAAGAACGTCCCAAGTGTGTCATTGCACAACGGAAACCAATGTAGGCTCGGGAAGAGTCTTTGAACTCATACGTCCGTGTACCCGTTTCCAGGTAATAGGCCACATCTTTCCAAGAGCCACCTCGGATGACCTTCTTAGGTGGAACCTTGGCATTAAACTTCTTGCTCTCGGGATCGGTCCGCGGATCGATGTACTGAGGGTTCAAGTCCCAGACGGTGGGTACGGAGGCAGGGTTGAAATCATCCAAACACCATTCGGAAACATTACCCGAGGTGTCGAAAAGGCCGTAATCATTAGGAAAATAGGACTGGATAGGAGAAGTGTAAGCGAACCCATCGTCATAAAAATTACCTCTTCCAGGCTTGAAATTGGCGAGCATACATCCCTTTG
>JANPES010000179.1:0-7382 GCA_031423035.1 Cyclobacteriaceae bacterium
GCATATATCTGCTGAGCGATCACGGCGTTCTTGAATAGACCAAAGACATAATAGAAGACCGGACTGCTGACGTGCCTTCCGCTTTTTTCGACATAACGGTCAACGACCTCGTGGCGCGTGAGGTTGCCCGGCAGCCAGGAAATGTTGAACACTTTTGCCAGGTCTCCATCCCCCGCTTCGGCCCAGTATGCTAGCGCGGCGCCAAGGTCCATCCATGGATCACCGACCGTGCACATCTCCCAGTCGAGGACACCAGTAATCTCCGGTAGATGATCTGGGTTGAAGACGATATTGTCATACTTGTAGTCGTTGTGGATCAACGTAGGTGATCCATCTGCAGGCTGATGCGTAACGAGCCATGTGGCTAATTCATCCATTGCTGGTATCACCTCTGTCTGCGCTGCCAGGTAGCGTTTGGTCCAGCCGTCCACCTGCCTGCTTATGTAACCTTCCGGCTTTCCCAACTGGTCAAGGCCTGTTGCGTGAATGTCAATAGCATGAAGGACTACCAGATTATCAACCAGCGATTCAGAAAGTCCCCGCATTTCATCCGGAGAAAAATTCATTTCTTTGATGAGCGATGGTCGGAGAATTATCCCCTTGAGCCGCTCCATGATGTAGAACGGCGCGCCGATGACATTGGCATTCTCACAATACAAGATAGGGTTCGGGACCTTAGAATAATGTTGCCGAAGCAAGGATAGCACCTTGAACTCACGTCCCATATCGTGAGCCGATTTTATTGCCGCACCAAAAGGAGGGCGCCGGAGAATGTATTCACCTGGGTGCGTAGACAGGAGATAGGTGAGGTTAGAATATCCTCCAGGAAATTGCTTCTGCGCAACCACACGGCCTATGGAAGCTTGTTGTTCCAGAAACGCATTCAGTTTCTCAAGGTCAATTTCTTCCCCTCTTCGGGTATCTGCAGGCTGATCAATGTTCATGGGTCAGCTATTTCTTTTTCTTCAGATCAAGGCCATAGCCTTTGAGAATATTGATGGCCATACTCTGCTTGTGAACCTCGTCAGCGCCGTCATAAATCCTCGCGCCGCGCTCGTGCTGATATAGCGTAGCCAGCATTGTGCCGTCAGTGAGGCCCATGGCACCATGAACCTGTATAGCTCGGTCAAGCACTTTTAGCATCATGTTAGCCGTATAGAATTTTATGCCAGAGATCTGGTGCCGTGCAGCCGCAGCGCCTTCGGCATCAATCGTGGAGGCTGTGCGCAGAACCAGCAGTCTGGCTGCATCAATCTCCACCCTGCTCTCTGCGATGAAGCCCTGGATAAATTGCTTCTGGCCCAGCATAACGCCTTGTTCGATTTCCCTCGTAACTGCCCGTTTGCACATGAGATCGAGCGCTTTCTCCGCGATGCCTATCCACCGCATGCAATGATGAATACGCCCCGGGCCAAGCCGCTCCTGTGCAAGTTTGAATCCCGAGCCTTCATCGCTGATCCGGTTCGAAAGGGGAACCCTGCAATTTTCCAGTCGTATTTCCGAATGACTGGCCCAGCCGCCACCTGCTTCTCCAAATACCGGAATCTTGCGAACATGATTGAACCCTTTGGTTGGAAGCGGTACCAGGATCATGCTGGCGCGCAAATGCGGCGGTGCTTCTGGATTAGTAACGGCCATCACGATCGAGAACGACGAACCTTCCTCACTGGAGGTAAACCACTTGTGGCCATTGATGACGTAGTCATTCCCATCATGAACCGCTGTGGTTGCCAGACGGGTGGGGTCGGAGCCGGCCAGTTCAGGCTCCGTCATGGCAAAGCAACTGCGGATTTTTCCAGTTAGGAGGGGGTGAAGATATTTTTCCTTTTGTTCAGCTGAACCGAATTTGCTGAGCAACTCCATGTTGCCGATATCCGGCGCCTGGCAATTGAAGGTATAATGACCATAGAGCGGAGCGCGCGCGAGGAACTCACTGAGTTGCCCAAACTCGCAGAGTGTGAGACCCATGCCACCTTCGGCTTTCGGAATGTGCATGCACCACAGCCACGCCTTGCGAACCAGTTCCCGCTTCGCATCAAGCAACGCATAGGTTTCTTTTGGCGTCCGCGCGTGGTGTTGCGCTTCGAGCGGAATGAGTTCAGTCTCGACGAAAGCTTTTACTTTGGGAAGTAGTTCTTTCAGGCGGGGGGTGGCGAAGATGGGTTCCATATAGTTCAAAGTTCAAGGTTTAAAGTTCAAGGCTTCTGAAATCCAAGATTTTGTATTCCGAACAACCAACAACTACCAACGAACAACTAAATTACTGTACCGCCATCCGCATAGAATAGCGTACCTGTGCAATAGCCCGAAATATCCGATGACAGAAATAATGCAAGTGCGGCAATTTCTTCAACCGTTCCCATGCGGCCCATGGGTACTTGTTTCATGAAACGCTTGAGCATGGACTCATCCTGCCAGATGGCTTGAGAGAATTTAGTCTTGATCAGCCCGGGACAAATTGCGTTTACGCGGATATTGTCTGGACCCCATTCCTTGGCCAAAACCTTGGTCAGCATGTTTAAGGCAGCTTTTGAAACAGAATACATCCCAAGACCTGGATCAGGTGTATCGCCGGCGATGGAACTCATGTTGATTACAGAGCCGCCGCCCCGGCTTTTCATTGCCGGGTAGGCGAACTTGGCTAGTTCAAAGGGGGCTTTAACATTGATGCTCATGATTTTGTCATAAGCCCAGTCCTCGGTTTCCACGATCGGTCCAAAAGAGGGATTGGATGCCGCGTTGTTTACCAGAATATCGAGCCCCCCAAATTGCTCAACCGCTTTGTCGACTAAAGATTTGCATGTAATTGGGTCTCCTGTATTGCCGCCTAAGGCTAGGCAGTCTCCACCGGCGGAACGTATCATGCTGCCCACCTTGTCTATTTCCTCTTGCTTGCGTGAGTTAATCACCACTTTGGCGCCATGTGCGGCGAGGGTGAGTGCTATGGCTTCACCGATCCCTTTACTGGCGCCAGTGATCAATGCAACTTTGTCCTTCAGGTCTTTCATGGGAGTTTGATTTTTCCGAGCGCTTGCTCCGCCTTCAACGGCCAAACGACTTGCGTTAAAAATATCCAGAAGTGGCAACAATTGCTATACAATTTTTGAGAATGATTGTAACTTGTGCGCCCCATCCAAACGCATATGCCCACTTTGAAATCATGCCTTGCCATCTGCCTGCTGACAGTCGCCTTGTCGGGTTGTCAGAAGAAAGAACCGGTATCAACAATTAATCCCGTCCATCTTGATTGGGAGCTGATTGCTGACAAGTTGATCAGGCAAAGCAATCTGCAGCCCGGCGAGCAAGTGCTTTTGATTGGATATCCTGGCCGCTTTGACTCACTGATTACGATCTTGGAGAGCAAGATCTCAAAAGAAGGGGCTATGTTCCTAGGAGCTGTCAGTGTTGACACCCTCAACCAACCGGCCCGGTGGACGACCGAGTTCGTTCGAACTTCTCACGGAAAGTCCGGGCGGGATCTCGTCGCACACTTTGGTGACGTGGACCTGGGCATCATGCTTCCGGGTGCAACGCCTGAGCATTCATCCTACGCTGCCTTGCAAGAGGTGTTGAATATGGGAAGAGGCCGGACGATCCATTTTCATTGGATTGGTGCTTATGATCTATCAGGACAACCCATTGCGGTTGATTCTGCTGTTGATCTGCTCTATCAGAAAGTTTTATTGACGACGGACTACAAAGCCTTGTCAACCATTCAGAAGAATTTTGAGGCGGCCATGCGCCAGGGAGACGTTCGCGTGACAACACCCGCTGGCACAAACCTGACATTTCAAATCGGAGATCGCCCGGTCACCAAACAGGACGGGGATGCCTCACTGATTCATATACAAGATGCACGAAACCTTATTGACCGGGAAGTAGAATTGCCGGCTGGAGCGATCCGCGTGGCGCCAATAGAGGAAACGGTAGATGGAGTCATCGCATTTCCTGATGGGATTTGGAACGGACAGAAAGTAGAAGGCCTCGTGCTGACGTTTAAGAAGGGGAGGGTTGTGGCTATCACGGCCAAGACAGGGCAAGAGGCTGTTAAAGCGGAGCTTGACAAAGCTGGCGATTCGGGATATTCTTTCCGTGAGCTTGCCGTAGGGTTTAATCCCTTGCTAGCAATCCCCAATGAGAACCCCTGGATCCCTTACTACGGCTATGGTGCGGGTGTCGTGCGCCTCTCGCTCGGCGACAATACGGAGCTCGGCGGAAAAGTCAAAGGCGGATATGTACGTTGGAATTTCTTTGTTGATGCTACGGTGACTGTGGGTACTGAAATTTGGATAAAAGACGGAACGCTGTTAAAGTAATCCCCGCATTATGAAATTGTTGTTCAGCTTTCTTGTTTGTGTCTCAACGCTTACGTTCGCCCAAAAGCAGCGCGCCACCACAGCAGAAGTCTACTATCCGGGCCCTGACGCTGAGTGGAAGAAGAAGACGCCGGCCGAAGCGGGAATGGATGCCGACAAATTGAGGGAGGCCATTGCCTACTGCATCAGCCAGGAGACGCCCAATCCAAGGAGCATGGAGCAGTCGCACTACCAGACCTTTGGACGCGAGCCATTTGGCACGGCTATTGGGCCATTCAAAGACCGCGGCGATGTCACGGGGGTCATTCTTCACAAAGGATATATTGTTGCGGAGTGGGGTGAACCGTTTCGTGTAGACATGAGCCATAGTGTCACAAAAAGTTTTTTGTCTACGGTAATTGGTTTGGCGGTCGATAAAGGGATGATTCGAAGTATAAACGACACTGTATGGAAATATCTACCTCCGATTCTTCCATACAACTCAATTGTTATCACAGATAAGGCAGCTCATTTCAACGAGCCGCAAATGCTGACCCCCTTTGAAACACCTCACAACCGGAAGATCACCTGGGATCATTTGCTGCGGCAGGTGAGTGACTGGGAAGGGACGCTATGGGGCAAGCCTGAATGGGCTGATCGCCCTGCGCCTCTGCCAGCTGATTGGATTAATCGGTCGCGCGTTGAGCCGGGCAGTACATTTGAATACAATGACGTGCGTGTAAATGCTCTTTCTCTTGCCGGACTTTCGGTTTGGCGAAAGCCATTGCCGCAAGTGTTGAAAGAGCACATCATGGACCCCATGCAGGCGTCCAACACATGGCGGTGGTACGGTTACGAAAATTCGTTCATCGTCCTGGACGGCCAAATTGTTCAGTCTGTAAGTGGGGGAGGTCATTGGGGCGGGGGAATGTTTATCAATACCCGTGACATGGCGCGCTTCGGGTACCTGACGCTGCGCAAAGGGAAATGGAAAAACCAACAACTGATTTCTGAATCCTGGGTGAAGCTGGCAACTACCCCGACATCTGCACAACCTACCTATGGGTTCATGAACTGGTATCTTAATACAGACAGAAAGTTGTTGCCATCAGCGCCTGCTTCAGCTTTCTACCACCTGGGCAATGGCACGAACATGGTTTATGTTGATCCTGAAAACGAACTGGTGATTGTGGCCCGGTGGATAAAATCATCTGCCATGGATGGGTTGGTGGAGAAGGTGCTGGCTACGAAACAGTAGTAATGAGAAATATCGAATATTGAATCTCCAATATTGAATGATGAAGTATACGTGGCCATTGGAAGAATCATTATCGATTAGTTCAACATTCATTATTCCTTTATCCTCCTTATGACCAACGAAGAATTCCGCGAGCAAGCACACCATCTTGTTGATTGGATGGCCGACTATTTGGGATCAATCGGTACGTACCCCGTCAAGCCGAGCATCCGTCCTGGAGATATCAAGAAACAGCTGCCGATGCATGCTCCTGATTCTGGAGAATCCTTTGACGCAATATTTAAAGACTTCAAGGATGTTATTGTGCCGGGTATGACACACTGGCAACATCCGCAGTTCTATGCATACTTTCCTTCTGGTTCAAGTGAGCCATCCATACTTGGCGAGATGCTCGCCACCACAATGGGTGCACAGTGCATGATCTGGCTCACCTCTCCGGCAGCAGAAGAGTTGGAAGACCGGATGATGGAATGGCTTCGTGAAGCAATCAGACTCCCGCAAGGATTCACCGGTGTCATTCAGGATAGCAGTTCATCCTCGACACTGGTGGCCATGCTCACGGCACGGGAATGGAAATCCAGGTTTGCGATCAATCAGAAAGGATTTACAGGTAAAGAGAAGTATCGAATATACACTTCAACACAGGCCCACTCTTCTGTGGACAAAGGGGTTCGGATTGGTGGTTTTGGAATTGACAATCTGGTAAAGATTGAGACCGATGCCAACTATGCTATGATTCCTGAAGCCCTTGAAGCTGCAGTCATTCGGGATAGGCTGGCTGGATTTACGCCACTCTGTGTAGTATCGACGATAGGGACAACCAGTTCTACAGCGATCGATCCAATCGACATGATCGGCACTATTTGTCAAAAGTACGAATGCTGGCATCACATTGACGCATCCTATGCCGGAAGCGCATTGCTGTTGCCGGAACTCAGGTGGATGAGTAAAGGCATGGAAAAATGCGACAGCTTTGTCTTTAACCCGCACAAATGGATGTTCACAAACTTTGACTGCTCCGCCTATTTTGTCAAAGACAAGGAAGCGTTGGTTAATACATTCAGTATCATGCCTGAGTATCTCAAGACACCCGAGGATAAGCTGGTAAACAATTACCGTGATTGGGGAATACCTTTAGGTCGGAGGTTTCGTGCCTTGAAACTCTGGTTTGTGATCCGAACATACGGTATCGAAGGCATGCGTCAGCGACTGCGCAATCACATTGCTTTTGGGCAGTGGGTAAAGCAACAAGTTGAGCAAACTCCCGGCTTTGAGTTAATGGCACCTGTTCCGTTGAATCTAATATGTTTCCGGATACATCCGGAAGGCGTCGACGATGAGGCGAAGCTTGATGCTTTGAATGCCGAACTAATTCAACGGCTCAATACCAGCGGAAAGATTCTGCTCACGCAGACCCGACTGAATAACAAGTTTGTAATCCGGTTTGTGGCGGGGCAAACACATGCTACAATTGAAACGATTAAGAAGGGGTGGAGGATTGTGAAAGAGTTTGCCGGGGAAGTAGGGGGGATAAATAAATATTGAATATTAAATATCCAATATTGAATATTAAAGTGGCTATTTGAGGCGGAGATTTTTTGTTGCCGTTTGGATACTTTGGGAAATGATGGCGATAAGTTCACTGCATTCCTGGTGGGCTTGATGATCAGGGGGGACTTTGGCCGCCCGCGTGAGTATCTTAAGATTGACAGAAGATTCCCAAAGTTCTTTGAGGTTAATCTTTAGTTTATGAATGAAGTCCTTTCTTGACTCAGCTCCCATGGCCTCCGCGTAGTGCAGTGCCGGGGACGTCCCGGATCGAAGCAGTT
>JANPES010000180.1:0-5200 GCA_031423035.1 Cyclobacteriaceae bacterium
CGAAAGCGTACCAACGAGAGAATTAGTATTCGTAGCCGGCATTGCAACGTCCCTGGAAGCGCGAGTAACTATTGCCACGAAGCCAAAGTAGGGATGGAAGCACAGGAAGAGAAGAACCGTCGGGTTGGGTTGTGGACCTCAGCAGGGATTCACGGGCTGATCTTTTTAGCGCTTTTTTTTATCGTGGCTTGGCGTGCACCGGATCCGCCATTGCCTGAGTATGGCATTGAATTAAACTTCGGATTGGATGATCAGGGATCGGGAGATATCCAGCCCGATCAGCCCGTTGGCGAAAATGGAGAATCAGCTGAGACAGAGACGGCTGAGCAGCCTGCGAACTCGGATCCAACAGAGGTTGTGGAGGAGTTGAAAGAACCCGTCGCGGAGAAGGTCATCGAACAGGCCGTTTCGAAAGTGGAAAGCCCAATCACGGCAAAGGAAAAGCAGGAAACGACGGCCACTCAGGAAACAAAGAAGAAGGAATCAACACCTGTAAAAGCAGAGTCGACTGAAGCAAAGAATATTCCTAAAGTTGTAGCTCCTGCGGAGGCACCTAAAAAAGGAGAGCCAGTCAGCCAGGGCGATAACACGGGCAAGACCGGCGATAAGGGAAGCGCTGAAGGGAAACTTGACGCGAGTGCGTTGTACGGGACCCCGGGAGGGGGTGGTGGAGGAACTGGGATGAATCTGCAGATGTCGGGATGGACTTGGGCAGATCAGCCGGCCTTGCCAGAATTGCCGGACAATGAGAATGGTCGTGTCTTGTTTGAGATCGAATGTGATGTGAATGGTGATATAACAGGGATCACAACATTGGAGCGTACGCTGAGCCCAAGAGCAGAACAATTACTTAAGGATGTCATTCGAAAGAACTCCCTCATCCGAACCTCCGGAGGGAAGGTGCCTGAGCGCTCAAAGGGCAGGATTGTGTTTGTATTGAAAACGAAGTAGAGACTATTCCTTCGTCTTGTAGAGGTTCATAGCAATTTGCTCAGTAAGCTGCTTCGGCACAATTTCGGCAAGTTTAGCGCTGATCCAATTCGTGAATCCGGGTATAATCTCAGCCTTTCCGGCAAGCAAGCCATCAATTGCAATCTTAGCTACAGCTTCCGCCGTCATGCTGAATTTCTCTGCGCGCTCCTTTATCATCCCCAGGTTGGCCCGATCGATGAATCCTGTGCTGGTGGGGCCAGGACTTAGACAAGACACCGAGATGCTGGTACCTTTCAATTCCCATCTTAGACCACGCGTGAAAAGCAATACAAAGGCCTTGGTTGCAGCATAGGTTGTAAGCGTAGGAACGGCCTGGTAAGCCGCTGTGCTGGACACATTGAGAATAAAGGCCTTAGGCAGTTTTTCAAGCATCGGCAGAAATTCTTTACACAGCTCTGCTAGCGTTACCATGTTCAACTGAATCATCCCGTTGAACTCTTCGTTGGGCAAACCCCGAAGGGGTCCCCAGGATGCAAATCCTGCGTTGTTAATAAGGATGTCTACAGGCGCATTCTTTTGATCAACCCATGCTTTAACCCGGAGCGCTGCGCCTGCGGCGGCAAGATCCATGGAGAGGTAGTCTGCAGAAACCGCATATTTCTGCTTCAGATATTCACAGTTTTTTTTGAGAAGTTCTTCGGAGCGTGCAACAAGCAGCACGTCATGCTTGCGTAATGCCAATTCTTTAGCAAGAGCAAAGCCTATTCCTCCGCTTGCTCCCGTGATCAGGGCAAAGGCCATGTTATTTGTCCGTTATGGACTGGAAACGCTGATATAGGAGCGGCTTACTGTCTTCGTTGCGGGGCATGTATTTGCCCGAAATGATCGGGATATACATCACACGACGGCGACTCTTTTCTCCAACAAATGGTGACTGCGCCACGCGGTGCCAAATACGGCCATCATGCACGGTAAGGTCGCCAGGTTCAACAGTCAAACCCATTTCATTCTTATCTGGTTTGTTGCTGTAATAAAACTTACCAAAAAGGATCTTACGAATACCTTTGTTGTGGGTGCCTGGCAGGATACGAAGACCTCCATTCTCTGGCGACGACTTATCCATATGAAGACCTACATTCAGCATTGGCATAATCTTATTTCCAACGAAAATGTCGCGCAGTGAATCGGTATGCCAGCCAAGCTGACTGAAATTGCTGTTCTCCGTATTCACATAATGATTGAAGACCAATCCGTCTTTCTCATTAATCCCAATCCGGGAATCCGGTGCTCCAATGAATTCAAAGAGCGCTTCTAGCTTGGGGTCTTTAAGGAAGTTCTCGAATATGGTGGCAAATTGATTTAGAAAAGCAAAGCGTTGAACGATCCGCTTACCATCCACATCGGTGCCGAACTTGATGGGGACCCCATTCACCATCTTTCGATCTTCGTCAATCCACTGTTGCTGAACACGCTGAGACTCTTTCAGCATGTCAGCCACCATTTCCTCGGTCACAAATTTCTTGAAATGAATAAAACCGTATGTATCAAAGAACGTTTTTTGTTCTTCGGTTAGCTTACTTCCCAGAGTAAACCGGGGATAGGTTCCGTTCACCTTATTCTTCTTGTCAGTGTCAACCTGATCGTGCATTGCCCTTTTTTATATTTAAGTCTTTTATTAACCCGCAATTTACGGGAATCTTTCGGAATTGTTACTGCGCAGAGCCCTCAATTCAGCTAGAATCCGCCAATTCTGATGTTTTTGGTAGGATTCTTCATCGGGATACCGCGCAGGTACCGCTTTACGCCCAAAAACACGAGATATGTTACAAATGGCGCAGCAATGAGATCAACAGTGTAATGTACATGCTGCCAGGCCAAAAAGAGGGCCATCAAGGCCGTTGCCACCACCTTGAGAAGAAACCAGATTCGGTTTCTTTCAATTAAGACCAGTACCATCATTGTGCTGACATGCCCGGAGAAAAACAGGTCCTTCGCAAACCCCCTATGCGGATAGACAAAAGAGGCTGAAATTGGGTCTATCAGCAAGATCATGTCTGAAGGCGGTTCAAGGGTAATTAGATACATCGTAGTCATCCGTACAATATTGACAACGCAAAAGGTCGTCAGTGCGGTGATAAACAATGTCGCAGAACCGGCATAAGCAATCATGGTTTGAATGATGGCAGCCGTCAGAATTGCAAATACGGCCGTTGACCAGTCCACGGGAGTAAACAAGTTCAGTATGGGGTCATTAATAAGTATTCCGGCTTTGGGCGCAATGATCTCCTCATAATAGGTAGGCATGTACAAAAAGATCATCGATACGATAGTGAGGCAAAAAAGAATTGCCCAACGGCCACGGGCACTACGGAACAACTCAAGCCAGGTCATAGGATGTTATTCAGCTACGATTAAGAAGTAGTTCTTCTTTCCCTTCTGGACCAGAAGGTATCGATCGTGAAGAAGTCCAAACCCAGGTTTGTGCTGAGGATCATCAATTTTTGTCTTGTTTATGCTTACACCGCCTCCCAGGATCATGCGACGGGCTTCGCCCTTGGAGGTGAAAATTCTGCCTTTAGTTGTTTCAGAAAGTAGATCAGTAACGGTTGGACAGGCAAGTAGTTCGCTCCGTTGTACGTGCACGGTAGGTACACCTTCGAGGACAGCCAGGAGCATTGCTTCGTCCAGACCCTCGAGGTCCTCAGTCACAGACTGGCCAAAAAGAAGTTGTGAGGCATTGCGCGATGCTTCAAATTCCTGTTGGGAATGTACGCGTATCATGATCTGGCGTGTGAGCTCTTGTTGTAGGACACGCAAGTGCGGTGCTTTGGTGTGCTCATCGATCAATGCATCGATCTGTATTTTTTCTGAGTTTGTAAAAATCCGGATAAATGAAGCAGCATCTTCATCTGATGCATTCATCCAATACTGATAGAAGTGATAGGGGGTCGTTTTCTTTGGATCAAGCCAGATGTTTCCTTGCTCTGTCTTTCCGAATTTGGAGCCATCGGCCTTCTTGATGAGCGGGGTGGTAAGGGCAAAGGCCTCACCACCATCTTTACGCCGGATAAGCTCTGTGCCGGTAACGATATTTCCCCACTGATCTGAACCGCCCATTTGCAGCCGGCATCCTTTGTTCTTGTAAAGCCAATAGAAATCGTAACCCTGAACGAGCTGGTATGTAAACTCAGTAAAGGAAAGTCCCGTATCCAGGCGCTTTTGAACCGAGTCCTTTGCCAACATATAATTAACCGTAATGTGTTTGCCCACATCCCGAATAAAATCCAGGAACAGGTAGTCCCTAAACCAATCGTAGTTGTTAACCATTTCTGCCTGGGTGGGCCCCGGGGAGAAATCCAGGAAGCGCTCTAATTGCTTCTTTACGCAGGATTCATTGTGCCTAAGAACTTCTTCTGACAAAAGGTTTCGTTCCGCGGATTTTCCAGCGGGGTCGCCTTCCATTCCAGTGGCGCCACCTACCAAGGCTAAAGGCTTGTGGCCGGATTGTTGAAAATGAACCAGGGTCATGATTTGAACCAGGTTGCCGATGTGTAGTGAATCAGCTGTCGGATCAAAACCAATATAGCCCGGGGTCCGTTCCTTGAGCAACTGGGCTTCCGTGCCAGGCATAAGGTCGTGAATCATTCCACGCCAAGTTAGCTCTTGAACAAAATTCCGGGTCATTTAATGTCGCCTTGGATCAGGTGGCAAATATAAAAAGTGATTAGTCATAAATTGGATAATCTATTGGCCCTCGAAATATTATCTGCTACTTTGGCCTCAAACAGTACCTCATGAAACAGCCGGAGTCACTTCAGCTTGTCGCTGAATTCCATAAGACCTTCAAGCACCCCATATTGCCATTCCCAGCCATCCCGGACGAGAAACGGTGTAAACTGCGAGTTGAGCTTTTGGCCGAGGAACTGAGGGAGTTGGAGGAGGCCATCCAAGACAACGATATTGTGGCTGTTGCTGATGCTTTGTGCGACCTACAGTATGTATTGTCCGGGGCTGTCCTGGAGTTTGGACTGGGGGATAAGTTCTATAACTTGTTTGACGAAGTGCAGCGTTCCAACATGAGCAAAGCTTGCTCCACAGAGCAAGAAGCAAAGGAAACTGTGGAGTTCTACAAGTCACGAGACAACACAGATTGCTACTACCTGAAGGAGGGTGATAAGTGGCTGGTGTACCGACAAGCCGATAACAAGACCATCAAATCTAAAGGATATTCTCCGGCCGATCTGGAGTCAATTTTGACGAAGTGAAA
>JANPES010000181.1:0-7798 GCA_031423035.1 Cyclobacteriaceae bacterium
TACATGGTCAGTGATGCCTTCAGTTTTCTGATCCGACTGGTGGGTTACCGCAAAGTGGTTATCCAGAATAACCTCAGGAAATCATTCCCTCAAAAGTCGGAGGCTGAAATCCGAAAATTGACCCGAGACTACTACAGCTACATGTGCGATCTCACTATGGAGACATTCAGAACGATGAAGATGACGGAAGCGGAACACAATGAACGTACTATTCTGGAAAACCCGAAGGAATTCCAAAGGCTGTTTGATAAAAAGCAGAGTGTCGCGCTCGTGCTGGGCCATTATGGCAATTGGGAATGGATGGGGCCTTGCATTACGCTAAACACCCCCTATCAATTGGTTGTCATTTATCGGCCTCTCACCCAACCGTATTTCGAGCGAATGCTAACCCGTATGCGTACCCGATTCGGAACCCAAATCACTCCCGTACCTCAGACATTGCGCACCATGGTGGCAAATCGGGATAAAATCACGGCCACCGCGTTTGTGGCTGACCAGGCCGCTCCGAGCAATGCGTACTGGACTACTTTTCTCAATCAGGATACATCCGTATTCACCGGTCCGGAAAAATTGTCAACCAAGTTTAAGTACCCTGTAGTTTACTTACACACCGAGCGACCAAGGCGGGGTCATTACACCATCCGTGCCGAAGTTCTCTTTGAACGTCCCGAAAACACACAAGAGAATGAGATTTCAGAAGCCTTCACACGCAGGCTGGAAAAGGATATAATCCAGGACCCAACGATCTGGCTCTGGTCACACAAAAGGTGGAAACACCCGCGACCCACCGCCTAATTAACTTTTTGCGTATCTTTGTAGCCTAAATTGAATGAAACTTGCGTACCGAAAAAGAGCTCCTCTTAGCGAGCAAACAGTTTATTGGTGACAATAAGGCGAGAAGCTGGTTTGAAATCCTGATTACCATTGCCTTGATCGCGGGACTGATCACCCTTTGTTTTTTTACCCAGATTCCATTTCTGGCCCGGCTCGCTGGTAGCGTGATTTGCGGGTTGTTGTATGTCCGTTTGTTTGTCATTTATCACGACTACCGTCACCGGGCCATTCTGTTGAATTCCAAACCCGCCACACTGCTGATGAAGCTCGTTGGGCTTTACGTTCTGGCTCCGGAAACCATCTGGATGCGATCACACGAACATCACCATAACAATAACTCCAAGTTGTCGATCTCTGGCATCGGGTCGTATCCAACCATAACAAAGACACGTTTTCTTACCTTAACAAAAGCTCAACGTACGCTCTACCTGGTCAATCGTCACCCCTTAACTATCATCTTTGGGTACTTCACCTTGTTCATTTATTGGCTTAACCTAAAGTCGTTTATTCAGAGTCCAAAGAAGCATTTCGACTCCTTACTGGCTATCATCTTACACACGGGCATTGGGGCCGTCATTTGGTATTTCTCTGGTTTTGGTGTGTTTGTACTCAGCTGGTTTCTCCCCATTTTTATCATGTCCGGACTTGGCTCTTATCTGTTCTATTGCCAGCATAATTTTCCCGGAGCCAAGTTCAAAGAGAATCAGGATTGGACTTATGGCAACGCTGCCCTTTCATCCACCAGCCACATGGTGATGAACCCTGTCATGCAGTGGTTCACCGCCAATATCGGTCTTCACCATGTCCATCATATTAACTCGCGTATTCCCTTCTACCGGCTTCAAGAGGCCATGGACAGCATGCCGGAATTGAAGAGCGTACAAACTACTTCCTGGAATCCCATTGAAATCTACCGTTGCTTCCGACTGAAACTCTGGGATGAGCAAGCGGAAAAGATGATTACCCTCCGGGACCTCCAGGTTCAGTAGTTCAGTATTCCTTTCCCCAACTGCACCACAGACTTTCGTTCATTGCTTTCTCGTGCTGCATCAAGAACACGCATAACTTGCGTCGCTTCTTCAGCAGATACTGGGACACTGCCGTTTTCTCTGATGGCAGCATACATCTGGTCATAGAACCAGCTGTAGTTACCTGGCTGGCTTTGAACTGCCTGGCTGACCATCTTGCCATCAACCTCCGCATGGAGTATTCCAAATAGAGACTCGGGTTCAATTCCAAAAGGAGCCTCATCAGGCCGCATTCCTTGCTTAAGCTGAGTCTCCTGAACGTCGCTCCTGGCCTTGAGAAAAGATCCCTTTGAGCCGTGAAGGACAAAGCCCGGACCTTGTTCAAGCACGAGGTAACTGCTTTTCAACCGCACCCGAAGCTTGGGGTAGTATAAGAGAATATCAAAATAATCATCCACCTTCGACCCTGGCCTACAAGAGCGAACATCGGCAAAGACGGCATCCGGAATCCCAAAAAGCACGAGGGCCTGATCAATACAATGCGGGCCGAGGTCCATCAGATTGCCAGCACCGGGCCCGGGTGTTTCGCGGTGCAATTTGGGGCTCAGTACCGGGTTGTAGCGTTCATACGCAATAAGAACCTCTATGACTTCACCCAACCGTTGACCTTCCAGGATTTTCTGAACTGTCCTAAAATCACTGTCATAGCGACGATTATGAAAGACCGATAATTTCAGCCCTCGATCGACAGCAAGTTTGCTCAAGTTAACCGCCTCTAACTCATTGGTAGTAAATGCTTTTTCAACAACAACATGCTTCCCAGCTTGAAGAGCTTTTGTCGCAAATTCGGCATGTGTTGATGTGGGTGTGTTCACCACCACAAGGTCTATTTCTGCATCAGTCAATATGTCTTCAAGGGATGCGTAGCTACGCGTTCCGGTATAGTCATTGGTTATTGCACGCTTGGTCCGCTCCCATGCTCCTGAGAGGTGAAAGCCCTGGTGATTTGCCAGGAATGGAGCATGGAACACCTTCCCTGACATGCCATACGATAGCAAGGCTGTTTGAATGACGCTCATCTGCTGATTATTTTGTTTCGGTTGACCCAACTACCCGATTTCTCTTTCTAATGGCCGTGTCAAACAGGTAGGCCCGCCTCCTCCCTTGACACTGATTTCTGCGCCAGCAAATTCTGTAACCTTGCAACCAGCGCGTTCCAAACCTTCACGGGTTCGCGGGTTGCCTCTCACCATCACCACCTCGCGCGGTGCCACGGCCAGAACATTACATCCCATGGAATCAAATTCGGGTTCCGGAACTTCAACCAATTCATACCCCATTTCAAGCAAGCCATTTCGGAAAGGAATCGGCATCAAGGGTGAATAAACAACAGCGAGATTTCGATCCACGGGGCTAAGGATTGACATCAGGTGGAATACATCAGAAGGGCCTCTATAGTGAGGCAAGGGCACCGTGATGACCCTCACCCCTAAGGGCTTCAGAATGGCAGCAAGTTGTTCAATCCCTGAGGCATTTGTCCGGTAGGTATGGCCCACGGCAAGGGTCTGGGTATCAATCCATGCTACGTCCCCACCCTCTACCGTTCCGGGAGCATGGATCATCCCCAAGACAGGAATGCCAAGCGCAGCAAATGCCTTTCGTTGCGCTTCCGGCTCCGTTATGCGTGCTGCTTTGCCCATATGGCACAGGATCATGCCCTTGTCGGTAGCGATAGATGCATCCCGGCAATAGATCGAGTCGATGGTCACGGAGATATCCTTCGGAAACTGATGGATTTTAGCTCCAGAATTTCCGAGGATCGTCTCAAACGCCGTATACTCGCCCTGAGCCGCACTTAGGTCTGGCCGTGACAAATAGTTAAGTCTCTTCCAATCCCTATCGAGGTTGGCGTCGTCGACAAAAGCGTCAACGGATCGTTTGATCAGCACAGCCTTGAGTTTCGCGTATTCCGAATGGCAGGTAATCATGCTAATTCAAGTTTGATCATCACTTCGTTTTCGCCGCATCCAAACATAAAAGGGCACGCCGCAAAGCATGGCGACAAAGCCCCAGTAGACAATCTCTTGACCAGAACCAATTACCGCCCAGACCGAATAAATGAAAGCCATTGAGGCAATTACAATCTTGCTGATCGATTCCTTCTTCCAAAATCTATTTTGAAGAACAATGACTCCGTAAGATGCAGCCGAAAACAGGTACGGTACGAGCACCATGATGGTTGTCAATAAGATCAGGAATGTAAATGTTTCGGTTAATCCTTTGGAAAGATTCATCATCATCAGGCAAGTGATCAAGATGCTGGAGATAACGAGTCCCATGACGGGTGCTTTCTTCTTGTTCTCGCGACCAAAAATTTCCGGGAACATTTTGTCTTTCGCTGCGGCGAAGGGGATCTGTCCCTGGAGGAGTATCCATCCGTTCAGCGCGCCAAATGTGGAGATGATAGCGCCAATGGCTACCCAGTACCGGGCGCTGTCTCCCCAGATTATGGCTGCAGCATCGGAGAAAGGAGCATTTGACTTTTGGAGGTCTATTGCCGGGATCATTCCCATTACAGCGACAGTGGCGAGGATGTATACAACAATCGTTACTATGGTCCCGATCATGGTTGCGCGGGGAATTGTCTTTTCCGGTTCATGGATATCCCCTGAGGGTATCGTTGCACTTTCTAAACCCAGGTAAGCGAATAAAGTAAGCGTGGCGGTGGCTGCCACGGCACCAAAATCGGATTCAGCGCTCACATTGAAGGGACTGAAGTTTCCAAGTTTTATATAAAACAAACCAACAATGGAGATGAGAACAAGCGGCGTCAGTTTCAGCACGGTAGTGATAAGCTGTACTCTTCCTGCTTCTTTAACCCCTTGCAAATTTACCCAGGTCAGCAACCAAACGGCAGAAATGCCGGTGAGCACAGATAGAATTTGATTGGTAGCAAGGATCGGAAAGAAGACGGTGAGGTAACTGACAAAGGTTACGGCGATCGCTGCGTTTGTGCACCAGATAGAAAACCAATATCCCCATGCCACCAGATAAGCGGCGAAGTCGCCCAGTCCGACACGGGTAAAAGCATAAGGGCCACCCACTGAGTTTGGAACAACTTTACTGAGGTGACTGAAAAGCAGCGCCAGAAATATGGCTCCCACCGAAGAGCCAATCCAGCCAAGTAAACTTATCCCGCCATACGCAGCCAGGGTAGCCGGGAGCAGAAAGACGCCGGAACCAACCATGTTTCCAACGACAAGCGCCGTCGCGGTCCATAAACCAATCTTGGCGGGGCTTTTCGGTTCTGTCATCCGGGGCGATTTGAGTAGCGGTAAGATACAGAGTCAGTTCCGAATAGCCATACGAGCCCTTTTTCAAAGATTAGCCCCCCCTTAAAACTTTCTAGCTTTGGGTGGCATCACAAGCATCTATCGCACTTTAGTCTTCGTAATCAATAGGCTTGAACTATCTAGCATAACAACAACCAACCCCATGAAGAAAATCGCATTAGTCTTTTGCTTAATTCTTTTAGCCAGCATGGCCTATTCTCAGGAGTCGATGGAAAAGATCATGGAAGGCCGAGCGCGCGAGATGTACCGCGTGATTTCTCTGGATGAACCCGATGCTTGGAAGAAATTTATCAAAGACAACTACACTAAGGCCCTGATTGATAAGCCAATGCGATCTCAGATTGAGGGTGGAAGTTCGGCCACTTCCCAAACTCATGAAGGAAATATTGAAGGAAAAGCCGCCATGTACCGCATGTTGCACAATGACCTTGGCGGAGGGAAGATATCAACACTCAAGATTACCGGAGTGAAAGTAGATATGGTGGTTAACGGCAATGGCGCAGTCGGAACGATTTCGTTGCGATTTTCAAAAGAACAGCCCTACCTGATCGACGGGCTGGGCGTTGAGTTGGGGAACTAATTGCAGATTACAGACCTCTTTAAATGTCATACCGGGGCTTATCACCTTCGGTGCTCAGATTACAGGTTGCATGGGCACCTGCATCAAGTATCCAGCATCATAGTATCAAGAAGAAGCAGAAGACGTGACAGTTGTTCCGGGATTGGGATGTCTAATTAAGCCGCTCATAATTTTGGACTGATCGGCAGCCTGGGAGTAGGTCGGACCAATAAGTCGTCACCTTGAGGAATTCTCCTGCGGACCCAAACATTCTATAGACTTGATTACCACAAAGTATCGAGTCACCCTGCATCTTGCAAAAGGCGGGAGGATATTCCTGGCAAGAATTGGACGGGCCTGCAAAGTACTCGGGTATAGTCCCGGCCGGAGCGGCTGCTTCAGGTTGGTTGTATGAGGGGTTATTGCACCCGCTAATTGAAGAACTTTGCAGCATCCAGGCACCCGCAAAGCTATTGCTCATAGTTATTGTTTGTGATGAAATAGAAGTCTGACCACTTGCACCAATCACGGTTAACAGGATGGTAAAGGTCCCGTTGCCCGGATACGTATAACACGGGGCCCAGTCGATCGAGGGGCTGGAACCGTCACCAAAATCCCAACTACAGTAGTAACCATAGATTGATGTATTTTTTAGCTTGATCCCAGCATTCATTGTGGCTTCCACACGGAAAGAGGCAATCGGTTTTAAACCAAGTTCCTTTTCCCTGCAAGCGAAAAAAAGAATAGCTAGCCACAGAAGATGATAGGTTCCTTTCAAATGGACGGGAGTGGAAATGAAATAGTTTTGATCGTCATTCAGAAAACAAAGCTACGAAGAAGCAAAACGCAATCACCTGTTGTGGGTGATGCCATTTATACGTTGAGTTATTGGGTTGTAACCTGTTTGTAGGAGGTTGTCAAGCCTTTTATAATGTCTCCGATCGGGCGAACGGAATGCACATACTCGATGGCTGGGCCAGCACACCAGACTGTTTTGTAGGTAGCGCTCATGGCTGCTTTCTCAACGGCTTTCATGCCGCGGAGGGCGAGGATCATCTTGGCGTACTTCTTTAGGGTCTTATTATTGTTGAGAATCCATTCCAAAAAATTCGCTTTCGTGCCCAGCTGCTGCACATAGGGCGTATTGATTACGGTCAATGCAGATCCCGACAGTTTGTTGGTGCGAACGATATCCTTTTCACCATAGTCGACCATGGCTTGCTTGTATTCCGGCGAGATGTCGGCTTCTTCACAAGCAATAAAGATGGTGCCGATGGACGCTCCCGCAGCTCCCCAGTCAAGCACTTCCTTCAGGTGAGCGCCTGTAGCAATCCCACCTGCCGAAATGATAGGAAGTCCGCAATTGTTTTTCAGTTCGGTGATCAGCTCACGGGGAGAGATATTCCCTGCATGTCCGCCTGCCTGGTTGTTTACGGCGATGACGGCATCGGCCCCGAGGCCCTCCACTTTTTTTGCATAGGCCAGATCCACAACATCACAAAAGACTTTGATGCCCAGCGGTTTGCATGCATCGATCACGTCTTTTGGATTACCCAATGATGTAATAATGTAGTCGACCTTCAGTTCAAGCAGGGTCTTCAACTGCGGCCTGTACTTGGGATTGGACTTATTTACAATAAGATTTACACCAAACGGTTTGGAAGATGCGGCTTTGATATCCGCGATTGCAGCCCTGAGTTCGGCATCGGTACGGTAATTCAGCGCGGGAAAAGCAGCAGACACGCCATGGGCCAGTGAGGCCTTAATCATCTTGGTATTGGAGATCAGGAACATCGGTGCTACGATGATAGGGTAGTCGATACCTAAAAGGTGATCAAGTCTTTGTGTCATTTGAGTAAGTTAGTCCTTTCTGCATTCTATGAGCCAGTCCCATGGGTAGGGCGCTTTCATCCATTTCGGCGGCGATGGAAATTCGGTGTTCCATTCATATTCGATACGCTCGATGGCCGTAACGGTGAGCTTGGCACCTTCAAAGAGAACGCGAAGTTCTGGCTCTGTATAATGCTTTGTTGGCACCCCCTCAATATGAATAATACCCTCGATGATTCGCCTCTTGCTGGCAG
>JANPES010000182.1:0-2029 GCA_031423035.1 Cyclobacteriaceae bacterium
GGGCCGGCCCGCATCATCTGCACTACACGGCGTTACCTGATTGGGCGCAATCGCTGGGCACCGTATTTTCAATCATGCTCATTGCTCCATCCTGGGGTGGGATGTTGAACGGTTTGATGACGCTTCGTGGCGCGTGGGATAAGGTGCGGGAAAGCCCAGTACTTAAATTCATGGTCGTTGCCGTCACGGCTTATGGAATGGCAACGCTGGAAGGGCCACTGCTTTCTTTGAAAAATATCAATGCCATCACCCACTTTACGGACTGGATTGTTGCCCACGTGCACGTGGGTGGGCTGGGATGGAATGGATTTCTCATTTTTGGAATCCTGTATTGGATGGTGCCAAAAATGTGGGCAACAAACCTCTACTCAACAAAACTGGCCAACCTGCATTTCTGGTTGGGTACACTGGGAATTATTTTCTATGCCTTGCCCATGTACGTATCCGGCGTGGTCCAGAGCCTGATGTGGAAAGAATTTAATGCAGAGGGATTTCTCGTGTATAAGAATTTCCTGGAGACTACTGTTCAGATACTTCCCTTGTATATGCTCAGGGCAGTCGGGGGGGCGCTTTACCTCACGGGGGCAATCATCATGACCTATAACCTGATTAAGACGGGTTATGCAGGTAATTTCATTGCCAATGAACCAGCCGAAGCAGCACCGCGGGCGACTAATTTGCCGGCCTCAGGCGGCTGGCATCACCGCGTGTTGGAAAGCAAGCCGGTATTGTTTACCGTACTCACATTCTTAGCTATCGTAGTTGGTGGTATTGTTGAGATTGTACCAACCTTCCTCATTAAATCCAATATTCCAACAATTGCCTCTGTCACCCCATATACACCACTTGAATTGCATGGACGGGACATCTACATCCGGGAGGGATGCGTCGGCTGTCATTCTCAGATGGTTAGGCCGTTTCGTTCTGAAACGGAACGCTACGGTGAATATTCAAAAGCTGGTGAGTATGTGTATGATCACCCCTTCCTGTGGGGATCAAAACGAACAGGCCCAGATCTTCATCGGACCAACGGGAAGTATTCGGACTCCTGGCACTATAATCATATGCTCGCACCGGATGCTGTTTCCACAGGCTCCATCATGCCTGCTTATCCTTGGCTATTTGAGCAGGTAATTGATCTAGACCTTACCGCCGGCAAGATTAATGCATTGAGAACAGTAGGCGTTCCCTATGCGGAGGGATATCAGGATACGGCTAACGAAGATTTGATGAAGCAGGCTTCGGCAATTTCAGAGAACCTGAATATGGAGGGAATTGAAGTGGCGCCTGAAGCTGAGATTATTGCATTGATTGCCTACCTCCAACGGCTCGGAAAAGATATTAAGGCTGAGAAAACAGCGGGACGATAACGCAGAAATTATGTACAAGAATATCTTACAGAACATCGATAACGTGGCTATCTGGCCGATCATCTCGTTTGTCATTTTTTTCGTCTTCTTTATTTGCCTCTTGTGGTGGGTATTCACAGCCGATAAGGCCTATATCCGGAAAATGAAGGACTTGCCGTTTGATGACGGAAAAAAGAATCAACTCGACTTAAACGCAAAGTGATCGTATGAACTATCAATCCAAAATTGAGGAAAAAGATACTTGTTTGCAGCCATTGGCAGTTCGCGGGTATGTAATGAAAATAGCAGTAGTGCTTTTCATGCTCATGGTCATTGGGATTCAGGTCATTGCCCAGGATACAGCAAAGACTTTCTTGGACGATCCGGTAAATCACCCGATGACACCTTTGTATCTCGTGACGACACTGATGTTTCTCACGCTTGTCCTTGTGGTAGTCGTGGCTGTTTATATGTTGCGGGTACTTAACCTGTTCGTTCAGCAGGCAGAGCGGGAGCGGGCTGAAAAGCTGGGAGTGCCTTACATTCCCAGCATATCCTGGTGGACCAGGATGTGGGATAGCCTAAATGCAGCTGTTCCCGTGTCCCAGGAAAAAGACATTGACCTTGGGCATGAATACGACGGCATTCGCGAATTAGATAACCATCTTCCACCGTGGTGG
>JANPES010000183.1:0-45848 GCA_031423035.1 Cyclobacteriaceae bacterium
ATTGTGTTCCGTCAACAATCAGTTTCGCTCCCACTTCGCGGGCGCGCTTTCCGATCTGCTCAAGATCGAAACGCGTTCCATCTGCCCAATGAACATTTCCCAAAGCGACAATCTTTGTCCCCGGCACTATTGCTTCAAGAATTTTTTGGTTCCATTGCTTACCTCGCGATGTCAGAGAATCCGTTGGGGTTACTACTTCCAGCACTGCCTTCGATTCAGCAGTCAATCGCTGCCACGCATAATAGTTACTGGGAAATTGCTCGTGCGCAACCACGACCCTATTTCCAGGACTTAACGGCAAGTTCTTCGCGGCGCTGGCAAGGCCATAAGACGCTGATGGAACAATAACAATTCGTTTCGGGTCAGTTACATTGATCAGTTTCGCAAATTCCTTTCGCAAAACTTCTGTCAACAAGAAGAAATCATCACCTGAAACCCTGGCTGGGTTCCGCTTTGAGCGCATTCCAACCAAGCCTGCCAGTTCCACCCGCTTCATTAATGGCGACATGTAGGCACAATTGAGATAGGTGTCCCCGGCGGATAAAGAGAACTTGGATCGCTGATTCTTCATGATTTCTTAATCGTTTATATCGATTGATATCAGGTGAATCCCCGTTTTTTGGGGATTCCACTCCGGATTTATGGCCCAATTACGGTTACCTGCAGAGCCAAAGCAACATAAATACCCACAGTGGGTTTGTTATGGGTGCAACAATTGAAAATTTTAAAGGAATCTCGTTTGTAAGAATTTCTTCCATGCCAAAGGATCAGCAGGAGAAGGTCTGGAATTCTTTCGAGAAAGAAAAAATTATCAAGATTGTCAAAGATCAGGCGCTGATGAATGACTGTATTTTATTCAGCGATTTTACTGCCTGGCAATCCAATCAATTAGCGGCACAGCAACAACAGACAAAAGCAAGCCCAGCTCGTGATGCCCTGTCAGCCATCGGCAAACTTGCCTTCGAATAGAATCAGTCCCAAATTCCCTCCGGAACAATCTCCAGCACGTGATGTGCGGGGTCTTCAAAATAGAACGATTCCTGGCCAGACTCCCAAATCACTTTGTCCACAATCTTAATTCCCTTCTCCAACAAGGCCTTCTTGTGCAGTTCATACTCTTCCCGTCGTACTTCAAATGCCACGTGGTACTTCCCCTCGCCATAGTGTCCCGGTGGGTGGGTCTTATGTCTGGAGTCCTGAGGATTAAAGCATAGAAGGACAGAAGTCCCGACCCGGAAGAAAATATGTCTCCCGGCCATGTTGCTAATTATGGGAAATCCGAGAACCCCGTGATAGAAATCGCGGGCCAGAGCTAAGTCGTTGAAATACAGGCAAGTTTCTTTGATCTGGATGATTTTCATGTCCGCTCTTTGGTGGTTTGCGTTAAGATAGCACCTAACTCGGATTGGAAACTACCAGCGCCTTACCAGGAAAAGGATGTACTGAGTTGACTATTAATGCATTATAAACTCTTCAAATACCGAACCCTTGCCGAGATATCCACAAACAACTGATTGATAAAATGCCTTATAACAAATTGATAATCAAATACTTAAGACATAATATTCTGGTCATGTGGATAAAAGGGTCAATTTGTGGAATACTTTCGACCCCAATATCAGCAGGTTTATAAGTGCCTGAATTTTAACACTTTTGTCATTCCAAAACGTGTGCGCGATGAGTTCATTGATGTCCCATTCCCCAAAGGTTGGACCACTTAGCTGGCTTCTTTTCCTCATGGTGGCCACTGGTCCTGAGCTGTATGGCCAGGAAAAAGATCTTATCCGCCTCGAACAGCTCCAGGAAAATATTCGCGGAGAGAAGGACCGCATTCAGGTCATAAATTTTTGGGCAACCTGGTGCGCACCTTGCCTCAAAGAGCTCCCCCTATTTGAGAAATTGAATGAAGAACAAAAGGACGTGCGGGTAACGCTCGTCAGCCTGGATCTTGACCTGGATCCAAACATAGATAAGGTTCGAAGCTTCGTTGCCCGCAAGAAGATAAGATCAGAGGTAATCATTCTGGATGAGCGAAACCCCAATGCATGGATTGACAAAGTGGATAGAAGCTGGTCAGGTGCACTTCCCGCAACTTTGGTGATTAATAACAAGAACGGAAAACGTAGATTTGTGGAGAAAGAACTTCAGGTTGGTGAGTTGGAAAAATTGATCGCTGAAGTACGATGACATGGTATACCCTTAAACAACTTTCGTTATGACTCGATTATTAGGTTTGGTAATGCTGGTATTCGTGATTGCCGCCGCACCGGTAAAAAATGGATATGAAATTGGAGACACCGTTTCAGATTTTCGTTTGAAGAACGTGGATGGAAAAATGGTTGCTTTGTCCGACTTCAAAAATGCCAAAGGCATTATTGTTATTTTCGACTGCAATACTTGTCCTTACTCGAAAGCTTACAATAGTCGAATTGTCGCATTGCATGCCAGGTACGCTTCGGTTGGCTTCCCCATTATGACCATTAATCCCAATGATCCTGTGCTTTCCCCGGGTGACTCATTTGACCAAATGGGTGCCCTCGCCAAAGAGAAAGGCTATACATTTCCTTATCTCATGGATGAAATGCAGGACGTATCTCGTTCTTTTGGCGCAACCAATACTCCGCATGTATTCCTGCTACAGCGCGTTGGGAAGGATCTTAAGGTTGCCTATATCGGTGCTATCGATGACAGCGCACGTGACATCTCCGCAATTAAACGCAAATATTTGGAAGAAGCTGTCGATGCGTTGTTGATAAACAAATCTGTACCTGCAACACGTACCAAAGCAATTGGCTGCACAATCAAATGGAAGAGTGTCTAAGTTCCCTGCAACCGAACAGGCACACTTCAAAGGTGCCCGATTATAATGACGCGAGAATTTCGTCTACATACTCCCTTGAATTACTGAGCCTCGGTACTTTGTTCTGACCTCCAAGCTTTCCGCGTTTTTTCATCCATTGATAGAATGTTCCGTCCGGAACACTATGGAGGATGGGTGCCACAAGCGCCAGATCATGCGCGCGCTTTGCATCATAATCAGAATTTATTCGGCGCAAGGTATCATCGAGAATACTCCCAAACTCACTCAGGCTACGTGGGGGGATATGAAATTCAATAATCCATTCGTGTCCTCCACGCTTGTTTTGCTCAAGGTATATTGGTGCCGCCGTGAAGTTCGTGATCACACCTCCGGTGATTTCACACGCACGGGTAATCGCTGTTTCCGCGTTTTCAATAATCACTTCCTCACCAAAGGCATTTATGAAATGCTTGGTGCGCCCGGAGATCTTGATCCGGTAAGGTGATTTGCTGGTGAACTTTATAGTGTCACCGATGTTGTACCTCCAGAGTCCCGCGTTGGTTGTGATGACCATTGCGTAGTTCTTGCCCAACTGCACTTCATTAAGTGGTATAGCGTAAGGATGTTCATCTTCAGATTCTTCAACAGGAATAAACTCGTAGAAAATTCCATAATCAAGCATCAGTAGCATTTCCTCACTATTCCTTTGGTCCTGGATGCCAAAGAATCCTTCGCTTGCATTGTAGGTTTCCCAATACTGCATCTTGTTTGTCGGGATCAGCGCCTTGAACAATGCCCGATACGGCGAGAAAGCCACTCCGCCGTGAATAAAGACCTCCAGGTTTGGCCACACTTCCTCAATCGGCTTCTTCTCAAGCTCCATCACACGCTGGAGCAATAACACCGTCCATGTAGGAACCCCTGCAATGTGGGTGACGTCTACCTTGGATGTTTCACGGGCAAGCTTCTCAATTTTTTCTTCCCAGTTGCTCATGAGCGCCACTTCAAGACTGGGTGTCCGGATAAGTTGCGCCCAAATGGGAAGGTTCTGAATAAGCACGGCCGACACATCACCATAATGTGATGTGGAGGAGGGATCGAGCTCATTAAGCTGGTGACTGCCACCCAGCGCAAGACCGCGACCGGAAAAAATCTTGGTGTCCGGGTTGTTGTTGACGTAAATGCAATAAAGAACCTTGCCTCCCTTGAAATGACATTCCTCAAGCGACTCCGCAGATATTGGGATAAACTTGCTTCGTGCATTAGTCGTTCCTGAAGATTTTGAAAACCATTTAATCTCTGTAGGCCAAAGAATGTTCTGTTCTCCCTTCATCATGCGTTCTACATAGGGAAACATCTGCTCATAGGCGTGGACAGGAACCCGACGCGTAAAGTCGTCGTAGTTAATCATCTCATCAAATCCATACTTTCTGCCAAATTCAGTTGGTCTGGCCGTGAGGAGAAGTCTCTGCAAGAGCTCGCTCTGTACGTCATCGGGGTATTTCATGAAAAGCTCTATCTGGTGGATACGCTTCTTCATGAACCAGGTAAGAATGGAATTAATCAGCTGCATGAATGATCGGGGGGCAAATTAACCGCTTGCAGTCGACTGGCAAAACCTTTGTTGAAAACGAAACAATTGCCACTAAAACAGGGGTTGGATATTTTGAAAAGGCAAAGTGAGGACCAAATCGCTTGTAAAATAGTATCTTCTCTTAACTTAGTCCCTGTTTAAAACACATTCCTATGGCCATTCATGATTATCTGGACTTTGTAAAGCAGCGAAACGCCCATGAACCGGAGTTTCTTCAGGCGGTAGATGAGGTTATTCAATCGGTTATGCCCGTGCTGGAGCGAAATGCCGAGTACAGAAATTTGAAATTGTTTGAACGCATGACTGAGCCTGAACGGCTCATTTCGTTCCGAATTAACTGGATCAATGACAAGGGCGAGGTGCAGGTCAACCGCGGATACCGGGTGCAAATGAACAGCGCCATTGGACCCTACAAAGGCGGATTGCGTTTTCATCCTTCGGTAACACAAAGCGTACTTAAATTCCTGGCGTTTGAGCAGGTCTTCAAGAACGCCCTTACTGGAGTTCCCATGGGTGGTGGAAAAGGAGGAAGCGATTTTGATCCAAAGGGAAAGAGTGAGAATGAAGTAATGCGCTTCTGCCACGCTTTTATGGGTGAACTGGCGCGTCACATTGATCACCGTACCGATGTTCCTGCAGGTGACATCGGCGTAGGTGGAAGAGAAATTGGCTATCTCTTTGGCGCATACAAGAAAATCAAGAATGAGTTCACGGGTGTGTTGACAGGAAAGGGAATTGGGTGGGGCGGAAGCTTGATCCGGACAGAAGCAACTGGGTATGGACTTATTTACTTTGCTGAAAACATGTTGCAGAATATAGGCTCTTCCATAAAGGGGAAAACCTGCCTCGTTTCAGGTTCCGGAAATGTTTCTCAATACGCGATAGAAAAGATCATTCACCTTGGCGGAAAAGCGGTAACTGCATCCGACTCCAATGGTTTCATTTATGATGAAAGTGGTTTTACGCAGGAAAAGCTAGAGTTTCTCAAGGATTTGAAAAACAACCGTCGGGGGCGAATCAAGGAATATGCTGACAAATTCAAGGGAAGTCTCTATAAGGATATTGATGCAAAGGCTGACAGTAATCCATTATGGGCCATCAAGGCTGACTGTGCGTTCCCTTGCGCAACACAGAACGAAGTAAACGCAAAAGACTGCAACGCGTTGGTCAAGAATGGTGCGAAGCTGCTGGCCGAGGGAGCAAATATGCCAACGACACCAGATGGAATTAATATTCTCATCGACAACGGTGCTATGTATGCTCCCGGTAAGGCTTCCAATGCTGGTGGGGTGGCCACCTCCGGACTTGAGATGACGCAAAACTATATGGGTACAAACTGGACGCGCGAACAGGTTGATGAAAAACTTCATGGGATCATGAAGAACATTCACGAAATAAGTATGGCTGCAGCCAAAGAGTATGGCAAGCCTGGTAACTACATGGTGGGCGCGAACATTGCAGGGTTCGTCAAAGTGGCCAAAGCCATGCAGGCGCAGGGTGTAATCTAGGTCCTGTCTACTCAACCATTTACTTACCGGGACCTGGTCGCCATGGCGTAGCTGTTTGAAAAAATAGAGGCCGACGTGCTTACGGTCGACTCAAGGTTTCCTTCATCCCCACTCCATACGATGTGGCTTGCAAATTGAATGTCGTTTCGAATTTTGTACTGTCAAATACGTAGTCGGCATCAAACTGATACATCATTTCCACAAGCTCCCGAAGTACTGGGATAAAAAATCCAAGTACACGGACACCCAGTTTGGGTAATGCTTGGACGGAGTAGGGTCTGTCAGTTAGTGTGCAGGCCAATCGAACCAATGCTTCTCCGGTAATTCGCTCCTTGCTCGTCAACGCATGCCAGGTTTGATTGAACGCGGATGGTGTATTGCCCAAGACTGCGACGGCCCGCCCTACATCGGGCGTGTAGGTAAAGGTGTGAATTCGTTTTGGGTCACCGATCCATTGCGGACCCTTTTTGGCATTCAAACGCTCAACTACAGCTGAATGAATCACGCTAAGTGTTGCTCCGGGTCCATAAAAATCGGCAGCCCTCACAATCATCCCCTGGATATTTTGAGCCTTTATCTCATTCAATAGCATGGTGGCAATCTGTGCCCGCACTTCACCTTTACGAGCGGTGGGATTGAATGGCGTATCCTCGGTCATCACCCCATTTACCAAACCATACGCATATACATTGTCGAAGAATACCAGCTTGCTCCCACTTTCTTTGCAGGCGTTGATGACATGCTGCATAACTTTTGGCCATTCAGCCTGCCAAACTTTTGTGTCATATTTAAGACCTGCTACCAGATAAACCACCTCACTGCCCGCGACTGCTTTCCGGACATCTTCGTAATTCAATAAATCAGCTTTCATCAACGTGTCACTGACATTAACCTTTTTCGGGTGTCTGCTGACCTGGCAGATTTGATCTGTGTGCTTGAGGAGCTGCAAGGAAAGTTCTCTTCCAATCACTCCATTGGCTCCCAGTATTGTTTGCATGTATTTGGTTTTTGCTAAAGATGATTTGTTCTTTAAAACTAGTGTACACCAGCGTTAAAAAAAACCGTGCAGGAATTTTGGTCCTGCACGGTCATTAACAACGACGGCCAAATCAATTGGACTTTTTCCCGATACCAGATAGCGTATATCAGTGGTTCGCTTTGTCTCCGGAGTATTATTGAGCAATCTTTGCATCGCAAACAGCCAGTTGACCTCCGAACACGGCATGCATTGTTCAGTGGCAAATTCTAAAGCAAAATGACATCTTCCGACTTCCGCTTGGCAACCACTACCCGCCAAATTCTGGGCATGGCCATGCCTATTTCGTTGGCACTATTGGTCCCACAAATCAACTTCATTACCAACAATATTTTTCTTGGGGGCCTTGGGGAGTTGGAATTGGCATGCGCAGGAATCACCGGTGTTTACTACCTGATCTTTGCAGTGATTGGTAATGGCTTGAACAACGGGTTGCAAGCACTTATTGCCCGCCGCGCAGGACAAAACCTGCCCAAGGAAATCGGACGGCTTTTCTTCCACGGAGTCTGGATTGCCCTGGTTATTGCCGTGATCGGAATCCTCATTACGTATGCGCTCGCTCCGCTTATCCTTCGCGCTACCATTCATGACTCGAAAGTGGCTGAAATGGCCATTCGGTTTTTGTTGATCCGCATCTGGGGGCTACCATTTTTGTACCTCTACATTATGCGCAATGCCTTGCTGGTGGGCACTAATCAGACTCGTCTTCTTGTCTGGGGCACGCTTGCGGAAGCGGTCATCAACATTGTATTGGATTATGCGCTGATCTACGGACACATGGGGCTGCCTGCTCTTGGTTTCGACGGTGCCGCCTATGCCTCCATCATCGCTGAGGCTGGAGGCTTATTGGTCATCTACTTCGTCATCCACCTGAAGGGCCTTCACCGTCAGTTCGCTTTTTTTGAAAAACCCTCACTTTCCACGGGGACGTTTCGCCTAATTCTGGTGCAGTCCTCGCCCCTGATCCTTCAGTTTGCTATTAGTATAATTACCTGGGAATACTTCTATATTCTCATCGAGCACCACGGCGCACGCTCGCTGGCTATCTCTAACATAATGCGAAATATTTTTGGCATCGCCGGAATGTTCTCCTGGTCATTTGCCGCCACTACCAACACGATGGTAAGTAACCTCATCGGGCAAGGAAGGACTGACGAAGTCATGCCTTTAATCTACCGCATTGCCAAGATCAGTCTCGGTTTTTCCGCGGTGATCGTCATCGTCCTGAATCTTTTTCCAGCTGTCTTGCTCTCCTTTTATGGACAGGAGGGGCTCTTCATATCAGAGGCTATCCCAGTGCTCCGTATTGTTTCGGTTGCACTTATGATGATGTCCGTCTCCGTGGTGTGGCTCAACGCTGTGACGGGGTCAGGAAATACGGTTGTAAACCTCGCGATCGAAATAGTAACAATCAGTCTCTATTGTATTTACGTTTACATCACGCTTGAATACCTGGACTTGCCCATCACATGGGGCTGGGTGAGTGAATGGGTGTATTGGATGAGTATGTTCACCATGGCCTTCTTCTATATCCGCTCAGGGAAATGGAAGGGCAAGGTGATCTAAACAACCTATCGGTTAAGCACGTAATAATCGTAGACGGCTCTGGCTACCTCTGCAATGGCCCTTTCCCGCTCCGGTATTGGTTTTTCAGATGATTTGACAAAAACAGAAATAACAACGTGCCCGGCTCCATCCGGAAGGGTCATAATTCCAATATCATTCGTGGTCATCCCGATTGTACCTGTTTTGTGCATCACCTCAGTTCCCGGCGGTAGAGCGCCTTTCAATCGAGTCAATCCAGTCTCACATCTTCTCATGATATCAAGTAGCAACTGCCTTGTATTGGTTTTCAAAATGGGCTGCATATATAACATCAGCAAGAGTTCGGACATGGCATCAGGCGTTGATGTGTCCTTGAGGTCAACATCAAACTTTCTGGAGCTTACTTTCATTTGTTCCTCTGTGAGCCCCTTCTCAAGGCTATCAAAACGCGCGGCTACCCAGGCTTGTGGGTCCATGGTAACACCAAGCCAATCGGCAATCAGGTACGCTGTTGGCCTGTCAACAGACAATCCGGAAATTCCCATTCGCTTCATACACGCGTTGACCGAAGCTGGCCCCCCGGCAAGACGCAAACAAATATCCGTTGCGCTGTTGTCACTGATCAGCAGCATCAATTCCAAAAGGCTACGCACAGAAAGGGCAATGCCCGGAGTTAGGGCCCCTGGCCAATTAAAACGCTCCGACAGCATTCCACTACCCGGATGTAAGTCCGCTTTTGAAATCTCAATCAGCTGATCAAGGGTGTATTTTCCGCTATCCACTTTAGTAAGCAACTGAATGGCTATGGGCACCTTGTATGAACTTGCCATCGGAAAGCGCGTGCTCCCATTTTGAGCCAAGCGCTTCCCGCTTTCTATGTGAATGGCTGATACGCCGAGTACACCTCCGGATAAACTGGAAAGCCGGGCAATTTCCTTCTCAATACGTTGTCTTGGTAAGTCAACGGAAACCGTAGAAACCGCTTTGTTCTTTTGCGCTGACGCCAAACTGGCAAGAATAATGAATAGGGCAAGCAACAGTTTTGTGAGTCTATTTTTCATAAGAAAGTAAATGTCATCTTGGCGATCATCTCTGTCAAAAGTTAGTCCGAAAAGGCGGATAAAAAAACTGACCTGTGGTTGATAATGTTTGCTAAATTTACTCTCCTTTTCAGAATTCCAAGAACAACCCAGCCTTGCATGCTATGTCAATAAAAAATCGATTTTCACCACAAGATCTTGACCGAATCAAGGCTGCAGTGAAGCAGGCCGAGGATCAAATTTCCGGCGAAATTGTCCCTGTCTTCGTTGAACGCAGCGGGTTTTATACAATAGCCAACTACCGCGGCGCCTTGCTTTTGGCCGCGACGACCTTTATTGCCATCATTATATTTGACCGGTACGTTCATGCCTGGGCCATTTTAGACCCGATGTTTATGTTTTTTATCGTCGGCATGGGGGGTCTTGTTGGAGGGATACTAACCCATATCATTCAACCGCTTAAGCGAATGATGATTAGCCGCGCGCACCTTGACCAGGCCACAAAGAAGCGGGCGGAATCGGCATTTCTAGAGGAGGAGATTTTTAATACCCGGCATCGTACCGGTATATTAATTTTCATTTCTTTCTTTGAGCATGAAGTAATTGTTCTGGCCGACCGGGGGATAAGCAAAGTTGTCGACCAGAAGGAGTGGGACACCCTGGTGCAGAATCTCATCGAGAAAATCCGAATGGGAAAAGTCACTGATGGAATCGAATCAGCGATTATGAGATGTGGAGAAATCCTGCATGAGAAAGGGTTTCTCAAAACGTCTGACGACATCAACGAGTTGCGAGATGAATTACGTACAGAGGGTTAAATTTGATTGACCATTTCATTAGCCTTTCTGATGCGCCGCCACCTCCTCCATTACATCACTTATTTTGCAATTTGCATCTTGCCCCTCTATGCGATTGGCCAGCGGGAAGTACCTGCTCTCGCCGGCCATCGTGTGCATGACGAAGCGGGAATTCTTTCCCCATCAACGGTAACTTTGCTAGAACGATCCCTCCAGGCATTTGAAGACTCTACCTCGAATCAAATAGGCATATTGATTGTCAATTCACTTGAGGGTGAATCCATTGATCAGTTTGGGATACGGGTCGCTGAAAAATGGAAACTTGGGAAGGAAACCAGAGACAATGGTGTAATCCTTCTTGTTGCCGTTGCGGATCGGAAAGTTCGGATCGAAGTGGGACAAGGTCTTGAGGGTCCTCTTCCGGATGCGATTTGCAACCGGATTATTCGTAATGAAATGGCCCCCTCCTTTCGTCGGGGAGATTATGACACTGGTATCACCGCCTCTACTGATGCCATCCGGAAAGCAATTAAAGGTGAATATAGGGGCACTGGTCCAACGGCAAGAAAACGAAGAACAGGATCCCCATCCTGGTTTGTCATTTTGCTGGTCATCGTCATTCTGGTCATGCGTAACCGGGGGGGGAAAGGCGGAAACGGGAATGGCTGGTCGTCTGGTGCGGGATGGTTTCTTGCCGGCGCACTGGGTGGAAGCATGAGGGGCGGAGGTGGTGGAGGTGGAAGCTGGGGCGGTGGAGGTGGCGGCTTCGGCGGCGGCGGAAGCAGTGGCAGCTGGTAGGGGAGTCTTCCAACCATTAAGCAACGGACTCTATACGGAAACAATACGCACTGGTTCAATCCTCCCGGTCTGCACTGTTCGATTATTGTGGGGCAGTTTCTTCAACACATTTCCTGGAACCTCTGGAAGCATTTGGTAATCGGTGCGTGATTTGCTCCTTCATACTGCAAAAGCATCACTGTTCTGGATCGGGCAATTTGGCCTAAAAGAGGGCTCCATCACTTTCAATGACTTCATCCCCCTCAAACATCGATGACATACGTACGCTGTATGAGGAAGTTGACCTTCTTACAATGAAATACATTACAGCCTTTGAGAACTCTTGGGGAAGTCCCGTGAGCGGTTCTGCTAATCAGAATCGAAGTAAATTGACTGTACCGGCGCTTCAGGTGATTACCCACATAATGACACATGAGTTTCACCATAAAGGTCAAATCCTGTCGATTAGCAGGCTGCTTGGTTATACTCCGGTTGATACAGACGTTATCAGATTTTGATTCTTTCCACAAGTCGTTGCCGGGTTTCTTTGAAGGTCATCTCAAGGAAATTTGTCGTTAGGGAAATGCCTTCCCACCCCCTATTTTTGCCAAATCTTCAGCATCCGAAATCCTACAATCCGCTTCCAGTATGAAAAAAGATAAACTGATCTTCGATCTCATCGAAAAAGAAAAATACCGCCAGCAAAGCGGTATTGAACTCATTGCATCAGAAAATTTTGTGTCCCTCCAGGTAATGAAAGCACAGGGAACAGTTCTGACTAATAAATATGCGGAAGGGTTGCCTGGAAAGCGCTACTACGGAGGGTGCGAAGTTGTCGATGAGATTGAGCAGATTGCTATTGACCGCATAAAAAAACTATTCGGTGCTAGTTGGGCTAACGTACAGCCCCATTCAGGCGCACAGGCAAACGCCGCCGTCATGCTTGCATGCCTTAAGCCCGGCGACAAGATTCTTGGGTTCGACCTCTCCCACGGGGGTCATCTCACCCACGGATCTCCGGTGAATTTTTCTGGAAAATTGTATCAGCCCTCTTTTTATGGTGTAGAAGAGTCAACGGGGCTCATTGATTTTGACAAGGTGATGGAAACGGCGAAGCGCGAACGACCTAAGATGATCATCTGTGGCGCCAGCGCATACAGTCGCGATTGGGATTATAAGAAATTGCGAGCCGCAGCAGATGCCGTCGGTGCACTGCTGCTTGCCGACATCTCTCATCCTGCCGGGCTAATTGCCCGTGGCCTGTTGGCCGATCCCATGCAACACTGCCATATTGTAACCACAACAACACATAAGACATTGCGCGGTCCGCGGGGTGGATTGATCATGATCGGCAATAATTTCGACAATCCCTGGGGCCTGAAAACGCCAAAGGGTGAGTTGCGGAAGATCTCGTCCATTTTGGATTCCGGCGTTTTTCCGGGAACCCAGGGTGGACCACTGGAGCACGTGATTGCAGCCAAAGCGGTAGCATTTGAAGAGGCACTAAGCGACGAGTACATGGCCTACATTGTCCAAGTCGCAAAGAACGCAAAAGCCATGGCCGATGCGTTTACAAAAAGGGGATACAAAATCATTTCCGGGGGCACTGACAATCACCTCATGCTGATCGACCTTCGCTCAAAGAATCTTACGGGAAAAATCGCTGAAGAGTCCTTGATCAAGGCAGACATCACCATTAACAAGAACATGGTTCCGTTTGATACTCAATCACCAATGGTTACCTCCGGAATGCGTATTGGTACGCCTGCCGTAACCACGCGCGGAATGAAAGAAAAGGATGTTGTAAAAGTGGTAGAGTTCATCGATCTGTCATTGAGGAAACCCGGAGACGACAAGCACCTGAAGACGGTGAAGCGTTCAGTTAACAACTTCATGAAGAAGTTTCCGTTGTACGTATAAGCAGATTGTTGATTATTTTTTTGAGCGCGAGGGGTTTGAACTATGAGTGAAGAAAAAGAAATGGCGTTTCTGGATCACCTGGAAGAACTCCGGTGGCACCTTGTTCGTTCGGTGGTCGCGATTATGATCTGCATGATCCTGGCGTTCATTTATACCAAATGGATATTTTCAAATATCATTTTTGCTCCGGCCAATATCGATTTCCCTACTTTTAAGTGGTTGTGTAAGTTAGGTGAGCTGACGGGTTCAGAAGAGTCATTGTGTGCCAAAGCTTTCCCCTTTAAGATCCAAAGCCGATTTATGACCGGGCAGTTTACCATGCAGTTTCTGGCGTCATTCGTCATAGGCTTCATCGTAGCTTTTCCGTATGTCTTTTGGGAGGTCTGGCGATTCATCAAGCCTGGGCTTCACATTAATGAAATGAAAGGGTCACGTGGGGCGGTTTTCGCCGTTTCGTTCCTATTCTTTCTGGGCGTCTTCTTCGGTTATTTCGTCCTTTGCCCGATGATGACGTGGTTCTTTTCCTCGTATTCCATTAGCGACGTCATCGTCAATGAATTTGATATCACTTCGTACGTATCTACTTTCATTGCCCTGGTTTTTGGAAGCGGCCTCCTCTTTCAGCTTCCCGTCGTGGTGTATTTCATGACCAAGATTGGAATGGTCACGCCGAAGTTCATGCGAACCTATCGCAAGCATGCGTATATCGTCATTCTCATTATCGGCGCCATTGTAACGCCGCCGGATCCGTTAAGCCAGATGCTCATATCCATGCCATTGTTTCTCCTCTATGAAATAAGTATTTTCATCTCAGCTTATGTCTTGCACAAGAAGCGAAAAGAAGAAGAGAAATTAGCCAACACAGACGAGCAGACAGCATGATCCAGAAAATTGCAATTGGTGCCGACCACGCCGGATTTTCCCTAAAAGAACACCTGAAGGGTTGGCTGGAGAAGAACGGCCATGCAACCCGGGATTTTGGAACCTTCAGCAACGAATCTGCGGATTATCCTGACTTTGCCCACCCGGTCGCCGCTGCCGTTGAGAAAAAAGAGTTTGATCTTGGTCTTCTGATTTGCGGCAGTGCAAATGGGGTTGCCATGACAGCAAATAAACATCAAGGAATCCGAGCGGCCATTTGCTGGACCGAAGAACTTGCGGGCCTTGCACGCGAGCACAACGACGCGAACATCCTATGCATTCCCGCTCGGTTTGTTTCAACGGAAGAATCCGAACGAATCCTTGATCGATTTTTGCATTCCAACTTTGAGGGCGGGCGCCATTCCCGACGGGTGAATAAGATTGGTTGTTAAAGACGCCAATACACCGACCCTTCCTTGCGGTATAACTTTTTCACTCGGGGAAGGCGATCCATTACCGGTTCCATCAGGTTCAGCTCATCAACGATTGCATCTGGGGGGTCCTTAACAAAAGCCTCGTTGATCTTTATGATACTTTCGTAGCTCTCAGGATCCTCAAAATAGACTTGCGAAAGCTCCCAGTCCAGGAAGGATCCCCCAAGGCTGTTCTTCAAATACAACCCTGGATCCTTGCCAACGATCATGACTTTCTTGCCGTGTATCTCACCTTCATAAAGAGAGGTTTTCGGAAAAAGCTTCGAATAGTCTACTTGAGGTATCCATGCCATCCTTGCAGAGAAGCTGATGATGAGAATACCGGTAACAAATATCCAAACCATGAACTCAGCAATTGCCTTTCTTCGGATCAGCAACAAATAGTGACTGATAAAATAGGCCAACGGCGGTAAGAAGGTCATGAAACTATGTGGTGCAATTTCAGGCTCAAGAAAGAGTTCAATGGCGGCGAGAACCAACCAGAAGAAAAGCACCTGAAAAATTTGTGACTGATATTTTGTAAACCTTGCATCCCTTGTCAACATGAACAGTGAAATGACAAAATAAACAATGGGCACAATACCAAGAATAAGCAATGCACCGGAACCCATCACAACAATCCGGACCTGTTGCGCATTGGCCATGTAGAAGTTCTCCCAAAGGTCGCTGCTATGTCCTAAGTAATAATAAAGCGTAAAGGTGATTCCATGGGTCAGGCCGTAACCAAGCAATAGAAGGATAACTTTGCGTGGTGTGGTTCTTGCAAACACCATAAGAATAAGGATCGCGGCGATCAAGAAGATTGTGTAGGCGAATACAATGAGTGAGGCCATCCCCAGGAAAACCCCCAGGTTCAACACAATCGAGTCTCGATCAACCCGAAACTCAATCTCCTTGAATATATTGTTGAGTGCAAAAAGCAGTATCGTCGATGCCAGTAACTCCGGGGTAATTGCCAGCAGGTCAAATGAAAAGAAGCAAAGAAATCCAAAGATCAGGGAAGGCACATACGAATTCTCATTGTATGCTTTATTGTTGATCAGCAGTATTGCAAAATAGGAGGCTTGGAAGAAGAGGAGAAAGAGCGCCAATATATGCCGGGCAAGGATCGACCGGCCAAATAGAAAATTCAGAAATCCGTCAATGACCGCCATAAGCGGAGGCGTGCGGTCAATGATGTCAACATACAAGATTTTGCTCCCCATCCGCTCTCCCAGTACAAGGTCGTTCAGCTCAGAAGCGGTCACTGATGGCAAATCAATGAGAAAAGGAAGGCCCACCAGACCCATCACAACTAAGAGCGGGATAAGTCGATAGGGGTCGTTGATTCGAAAAAAACGGAGCACTGGAGAATCAGATTATTGTGCAAATAACCAAAAAAAATGTGAAGGACTGATATTGCTTCAGTCAAATGAACTCTCACTTTCCTATCTTTACTCCGTGAGTGGCTCAGTACGACAGCAAAAATTCAGCAGACTAATTCAGAAGGAATTAAGCGACATCTTTCAACGTGATCAACGCGGGATGCTCGGCAATACCTTTGTTACCATCGTTGATGTTCGTATGAGCCCAGACCTTAGCCTTGCCCGGGTTTATATCAGCATGATGCTTACCCCTGACAAGAAAGCCGTTCTGGAAAAGTTGGATACACACAAAAAGGAAATCAGAAAGGCCCTTGGCGATCGGATCAGGAACCAGGCCAGAATTGTTCCAGAGCTTGCCTTTTTTATTGACGAGGTTGAAGAAACCGCCTTACGGATGGAGACCCTTCTCAAGGGCCTTCAGATTCCTCCTGCCGAACCAACAACAGAATAAGGCCCATGAATGTGTCCTTCTTTATCGCACGGCGTTATTTCCTTTCCGAGCGCAAGAAGAATTTCATCAATGTCGTCTCCATTCTTGCAATGCTTGGTGTTGCCTTCGCCACTGCTGCACTCATCATTGTCCTGTCTGTATTCAATGGTCTTGAGGTCCTGCTTCGATCCCTATATACCTCATTCGACCCTGAATTGAAGATTGAAGCCGTGCACGGAAAATCATTCTCCGCAGACGACAAGCTAATCGAATCCATTCGCATGGTCCCGGGCGTAAAGACTGTGACAGAAGTCATTGAAGACTATGCCTATGTTCGGTACCGGGATGCTTCAATGGTCGTTACAATAAAAGGTGTCAGCGAGAATTTTCTCGACCATCACCGATTGGACGATCATATTGTCGAAGGAGAACTCAAACTAACGCAAGACAGTATACCGTTCGCCATTCTGGGGCGAGGTGTCCGCTACACGCTATCGGCGGAGGTAGACGATGATTTGCGTGCGTTGCGCGTGTTCTATATAAAGAATACAAGCCCGGGATCTTTGAACCCTGCCTCCATGTATTCGCAAAAGAGCATTCGACCGGGATCTGTCTTTTCCATTGAGAAGAACTACGACGAGAACTATATTTTTGTCCCCTTGAGTTTCGCGCGTGAACTGCTGGACTATGGCAACAAAAGGACGTCCTTGGAAATTCAGACTTCTGAACAAACAGTGGAAGTACAGCGCAAATTGCAGAAACAACTTGGAGCCGGGTTCTCGATTCTCACAAATGAAGAACAGCACAAAGATCTCTACCGGTTGCTAAAAATTGAAAAGCTATTCACGTTTCTTTCCCTGTCCTTACTCCTCCTCGTTGCGTCCATAAACATCTTCTTCTCACTTATGATGCTGGTCATAGACAAAAAGAAAGACATCAGCATTTTAGTCTCCATGGGCGCACCTGCCTCGCTTGTCCGCAACATTTTTATGGTTGAGGGGGCGCTGATTTCATTCCTTGGCGCTGGCGCAGGTTTGCTTTTGGGTGGCCTTCTTTGCATCCTTCAAGATCGTGTAGGCCTGGTTGGTATGGGTATGGAGAATGCGATTGTTGCGAACTATCCGGTGGAGATCCGTGCCATTGACTTCCTCACAACAAGCATCGTGATCATTTTTCTGTCTCTTCTGGTCTCTATCCGGCCTGCCGCCCTGGCTTCCCGGTCCTATTCCATCGTCCACTTGTAGTGTAAGATTTAGCCTAAATAGGCTAAATTCTTAGTGCTGAATTAGTTAATTTGCCATTCTGCATTTTCCGAAAAAGTGCCCAATCTGTTTTAGGTGGTTCTTTCCAGGAAGCAGCAAGTTAGGAAGCCCAAAAATTGAGTCGCTATGAAGGTTTCGGCATTACAGCCGTTTCAATTGATCTACTCGCTGTACCAGCACGAGTACTTGGGTTATATTTTTGAATCGTTCATCGTCCGGCTTGACGAAAAAGGCAAACTTACATACCAACACCAAAACATTTCTTCCAAGAATGCCCGCGAGTTTGCCAAAGGACTCGATGACCGTGATTTTGAGCTGATCGAACTCATGGACAGCATGAACCAGGATGTCGTGCTGCGTCACTTTTCCAAGAAGATCATGAAACCGGATGAGTTCTTCATTCGTGTTTTCAAGAAGGAAAAAGGCGAGGAGCGGCTGCTCCAGGATCAGATCGAAGTGTATATGGAGAAAAGGCGCGCAGCCATTCTTGAAAAGCTGAAAGGCAAACGTTTATACGAAATGGGCAATGACGGGGAGCCCACCTGGCGAAAACTAGAGGTGGCCGAACAACGCGCCAGTATTCAGTTCTTTTTCCGCAGAACGAAAGACAGCACAACGTACTACCCAATCATAACCCACGAAGACAAGTCACTTGAGCTCCCATCTGTAAATGCATACATGGTCTGCAGGAACCCTGCCTGGATGGTGGCTGACGGTAAACTTTATGGCTTTGAAAAACCTGTTGACGGTAGAAAGCTACAACCGTTTCTAACAAAGAAAATTATAGTTATACCAAGAAATCTCGAGGATAACTATTATAAGAATTTTGTCAATACCCTGATTGCATCATTCGAAGATATTGATGTGGAGGGATTTCAGATTATTAAGAATACCTATGAGCCTCATCCGGTGCTGACCATTTCAGAGCTTCCTCCGGGAGTCAGCAAAGAGGTTCCTACACTTTTCGAGGCCACCGGTGAACACAATGCCAATGATGAGGCGGGCAAAATCGTATTTGACCTCTCCTTTAAGTATGGAAAACATCGATTCAGGGGCGGCGACTCCGAGCAGGTAAGCGTCACCATGGAGAAGAAGGAGGATGACTACATCTTTCACCGGATTAAGCGGGTCACTGAATCCGAAAAGAAATATGCCAACACGCTGATCAAGCTGGGTCTGCCGTTGGGAGGAAATTTTCGTACGGCCGTTGACAAGGCCCACGCGTTTTCGTGGATCAACGAGAACCGGGTTAATCTACTGAATTTTGGTTTTGAAGTAAGCCAGCCGGATAACCGCGACAAAAAATACTTTGTCGGAAAGGCCATTATCGAACTGGAAGTCAAAGAAAGTATTGATTGGTTTGACATTCACGCCCGAATCCGTTTTGGAGAGTATGAAATCAGTTTTAAAGACTTGCGCAAACTCATTCTGAAAAAGAAAGTCGAGTTCAAACTCCCCAATGGCGAAATTGCGATCATTCCGGATGCCTGGCTGGTGAAGTATGGCGACCTATTTGCCATGAGTGAGACGCACGGCAAAAATGAAAAGCCGGTGCTGCACAAATACCATGTGAATCTTGTGAAAGACCTTCAGGATGGGAACCTTGCCAAGGTGCATATCAGCGATCGTCTGCGAAACCTCGAGAACTTTACAGGAATTCGCGACTACCCTTTGCCCACCGGCTTCAATGGACAGCTTCGTCCTTATCAGAAAGCGGGTTACAATTGGCTGCGGTTCCTCAATGAATTCAACCTGGGCGGTTGCCTAGCCGACGATATGGGATTGGGGAAGACCGTCCAAACACTTGCCCTGCTCGAATCAGAAAAAGAAAAAGGCAACTGCGGGACGTCCTTGCTGATTATGCCCACTTCTCTCATTTACAATTGGGAAATGGAGGCGGCCAAGTTTACATCCAGTCTGAATATCCATACCTACACCGGAACGAACCGCAACAAGAACATCAAACAATTCGATCAATACGATGTCATTCTTACTTCGTATGGAATTACACGACTTGATATTGAGTTGCTCCAGCAATTCACTTTCAACTACGTAATTTTAGACGAGTCCCAAGTCATCAAGAATCCGACTTCGAATATTGCCAAGGCGGTGCTACAGTTGAAATCAAGACACAAACTCACACTCACTGGCACCCCGCTTGAAAACACAACCATGGACTTGTGGTCGCAAATGACCTTTATTAATCCCGGACTACTGGGGGGTCAGACGTATTTCAAAAATGAATTTCAAATTCCAATTGAAAAACAGAAGGATGAGGCGAAAACGAAGAAACTAAACGCGATCATCAAACCTTTCATTTTGCGCAGGCTCAAATCGCAGGTGGCTACCGACCTCCCCGAAAAGGTGGAGAATATCTATTACACCAATCTTTCACCTGCACAAGAGGAAAAGTACGAGGAAGCAAAATCCTATTATCGAAGCAAGATTCTGGATCACATTGAAAAAGAAGGCATCAACAATTCCCGAATGACAATTCTGGAGGGACTCACCCGGCTAAGGCAGCTGTCTAATCACCCGCGTATGGTTGATGCTCACTACAAGGGTGACTCTGGAAAACTGGAAGACCTTTCTCACATGATTGAGAACGCGCTGCTTGAAGGCCACAAACTTCTTGTCTTTAGTCAGTTCGTGAAGCATCTGGATATTGTCCGTGAACTCCTGGCATCAAAGAAGATTGACTATGCCTACCTCGACGGTTCCAGCATGGATCGAAAAGACCAGGTAGAGAGATTTAATAAAGATCCAAATCTTAAGATTTTCCTCATCTCCATTAAGGCTGGGGGCCTCGGACTGAATTTGACTCAAGCTGACTATGTGTTCATCCTGGATCCCTGGTGGAATCCTGCCGTTGAGCAACAGGCTATCGACCGCGCACACCGAATCGGGCAAAAGAAGAAAGTCTTTACCTACAAGTTCATTACACGAAATACCGTTGAAGAAAAAATTCTTCACCTGCAAAAACACAAACTTAAACTTTCGGAAAACCTGATTTCAACCGAAGAGAGCATTGTGAAAATGCTTACGCGTCAGGATATTGAAATGATGTTGAATTAGGAATTCCGAAGTATTTCGTGCCTATTAACCAACTACCTCCCTCCTGCTTCGCGCACAAGTTTTAATTACTTTTACCGAACAGTCTCCAAACCATGAAAGATAAAGTCGTCATCATTACCGGTGGATCTTCCGGGATCGGTAGGGCCCTTGCCGCAGTATTTGGTCAGCATGGGTCTAAGATCTTGATCACGGGAAGGAATGCCACCGATTTGCAAGAAGCCGTCAAGGACCTCCGGAAAAAAGGAATTGACGCACACGGCTTTGCCAGCGACGTAAGCAAGGAAGAAGACAACCGGAATATGGCTACTGAAGCCTTGCGGCTATTTGGCAGAATTGATATCCTAGTCAACAATGCGGGTGTCGCTATGCGTGCACTTTTTGAGGAGGTTGACATGGATGTCATTAGAAAAATAATGGATACCAACTTCTACGGCGCTATCTACGCCACCCGAGCTTGTCTTCCCGAGATTATGAGGAACAAAGGCTCGGTCATTGGTATCTCATCTGCAGCAGGTTTTCGTGGACTTCCTGGCCGAGTGGCCTATTCCTCCTCCAAGTTTGCACTTAACGGCTTTCTTGAAGTGTTACGGACAGAAATGATGAAGAAGGGCGTTCACGTGCTTACTGCATGTCCAGGATTCACTACCTCGAATATCCGTGTGCGCGCGCTGACAAAAGATGGGTCCCCACAGAAAGATTCGCCGCGGAATGAAAAGAAAATGATGTCTGCAGAAGAATGCGCCCGCCATATCTATCAGGCAACGGTCAAGCGGAAAAAAATCCTAATCCTCACAACTCAGGGAAAGTTTTTCGTATTTCTTAATAAGTGGCTCCCCGGATTAACTGACCACCTGGTATACAACGCAGCCGTTAAAGAGGAAAACAGTCCATTTAAGTGATGTCGAAATCTAAAACAAGATTCTTTTGTCAGAGCTGCGGCCATGAAGCCGCAAAATGGCTTGGCAAATGCCCCTCCTGCGGCACATGGAATTCATTTGTTGAAGAAATCATCACCAAGGGTGAAGAAAAAAATGAGTGGCGGCAAGAAAGCGGTCGAAGCAAATCCATTCAGCCAAAAATCCTTTCAGAAATTGAATCAGGAACGGAAGTACGAATACCCACTCGAGATCAGGAATTGGATCGTGTGCTGGGAGGGGGAATTGTTCCGGGTTCCGTTGTGCTCATCGGCGGCGAACCCGGAATCGGAAAATCAACGCTCATGCTCCAGGTGGGGCTGGCGCTGAGAAATCTTAAGACCCTCTACGTCTCCGGAGAGGAAAGTGATCAGCAAATCAAAATGCGCGCTCATCGGCTCGGTGCTAACGTTGACTCCAAGACTTTCTTCACGCTAACAGAAACAAACACGCGAAGCATATTTTTGGCGCTCGAATCCATTACCCCACAACTGCTCATCATCGATTCCATCCAAACCCTCTACTCTCCGGTTATGGACAGCACCCCGGGAAGCGTTGGCCAGGTGCGCCAATGTGCCGGTGAGCTTATGAAGTTTGCCAAAGAAACCAACACGCCAGTTTTTCTGGTAGGGCACATTACCAAGGATGGATCGTTGGCGGGTCCTAAAGTCCTTGAGCATATGGTGGATACCGTCCTCCAGTTTGAGGGTGATCAACACCTTGCATATCGAATTTTGAGAACAACGAAAAATCGTTTCGGCTCCACGGCAGAAATCGGTATTTATGAAATGTTGGGCACTGGCCTTCGTGAAGTAAACAACCCGTCTGAAATTCTCATCTCGCAAAAGGATGAAGCCACGACTGGTGCGATCATCGGTGCGACACTAGAAGGAAACCGACCTTTGTTAATTGAAGTGCAGTCACTGGTAAGCCCGGCATCCTATGGCACCCCCCAGCGAACGCCTACTGGTTTTGACCAAAAGAGGTTAAACATGCTGCTTGCGGTTCTGGAAAAACGTTGCGGTTTCCGAATGGGCACTCAAGACGTTTTTCTCAATATGGCTGGCGGTATCCGCGTAGAAGATCCGGCCATTGATTTAGCCATTTGTATCTCCATCATCTCTTCGATGGATGAAATTGCTGTCTCCGATAAGCGATGCTTTGCCGCAGAAATTGGATTGGGAGGAGAACTCCGGGCCGTCAACCGGATTGAGCAACGGATATCCGAAGCAGAGAAGCTGGGTTTTGAAGAAATCTATATTTCGAAATTCAACAAGAAGGCCGCTGACGCTAAACAAAAAATAAAAATAAAGGCATTCGGAAAACTAACCGAAGTACTTCGGGATCTATTTGGATGAAGAAGCCCCCTGCAGCCCACCGGTATGCACCATCAACACAACGCCTTTTCCTATTTCATTTCGTTTTATAAGCTCATAGATGCCAAAGAGCACTTTGGAGGTATAAACGTGATCCAGCGGTAAGGCGTGACGCTCTTTTTGATCCTCAATAAATCTTCCAAGTGCAGGCGTTGTCCTCGCATACCCGCCAAAGTCATACTTGGTTTCGATTCTCCAGCTGGCGCTGGCTGAATTTCGTATCTCAATCCATTTGCGAACTTCCTCTTCCAAAAATTTCCCGTTCTTTAGCGCGGAAAACCCGATGGCCGTTTGCTCTGGCCGCAATGAATTAACGATTCCGGCAAGCGTTCCTCCTGTTCCCACCGGCAGGCAGATATAATCGAAGTCAATCTCACGTAAGAGTTTCTCTCCAAACTCAACGCAGCCCTTCACCGCCAATGAATTTGTGCCTCCTTCCGGTATGAGGTAAAATTTGCCAAATCGTTCTTTCAGTTCTTTAACAAAATAGTCTTCCGACTTCGTCCGATAAACTTCTCGTGAAATAAAATGCAAATGCATGCCCTTTGAACTGGCGTAGGTTAAGGTTGCATTTAATGGATGGGTTTCTTCGCCCCGAATAATCCCGATACTCTTCAATCCGAGAATCGAAGAAGCCCCAGCAAGCGCGTACAGGTGATTAGAATAGGCACCTCCGAAACTCAGCAGTGTATCTGCTCCTTCTTCTCTGGCCTGTGCCAGATTGTACTTGAGTTTCCACCATTTGTTGCCTGAGACTTGAGCATGATTCAGATCCTCTCGTTTCACCAATAACCGGATACCGGCTCGCTCCAACAACGGGTCAGGAATTTCCTGAATGGGGGTTTCAGTGTATGGAATCATTAACTTATGATTAGTAATTACTAGTTTAATTAGTATTATTGTGTTGTGGACGATATCACATACCTGAAAGGCAGAGGTGCTCAAATCAAACCTGCCAACAAGTTCCTAAAAGCGGAATTCGTAACCGAGCATATTGAGGGAATTGACGAAGACTTTGTCGAAAACCCAACCACACAGGTCTTTCACGAAACTCCCAAAAAAATAATTAACAAAGTGACTAGCCCGGACCTAGGTATGGCCTATTCGATGAACCCGTACCAGGGTTGTGAACATGGCTGCATTTACTGCTATGCTAGAAATACACATGAGTACTACGGCTTCAGCGCGGGGTTGGACTTTGAAAGTAAAATTGTTGCCAAAACGAATGCGGCAGCTATCCTGGAAAAACAACTAATGGATCCGTCCTGGAAAGTTTCTCCCATTATGTTGTCCGGTAACACGGATTGTTATCAGCCGCTGGAACGCCGCTTGGGTCTGACCCGAAAAATGCTTCAAGTCCTTGTCAGATATCGCCACCCGGTTGGCGTTATCACCAAGAACAGTTTGATAACACGCGACCTCGACATATTAAAGGAATTGGCAAGTGAAAAACTGGTTCATGTCATGATTTCCATTGCTACCCTGGATGAAAATCTTCGCCGCGTCATGGAGCCAAGAACTGCGAGTGCTCACAAAAGGCTGCAAGCAGTTGAGACATTGGCCAAGGAAAACATTCCTGTCGGAATCATGAATGCCCCCATCATCCCCGGACTCAACCATCATGAGATTCCTGAAATCCTCCGACTTGCCGCAGCGCATGGCGCCATGACAGCGGGGTTAACAGTGGTACGTCTTAACGGAGCTGTTGCCGGCATATTCAAGGACTGGCTTGAGAAGAATTTCCCCGATCGGTCCACCAAGGTCTGGAATCAGATTTCCTCCCTGCACGGTGGGAGCGTGAGCGACTCGCAGTTTGGCCGCCGAATGGTGGGTGAGGGCAACATTGCCAATATTATCTATCAACTCTACCGCCACTCAAAAAAGAAATATTTTGATGGAAGAAAGATGCCGCCGATGGATCTCACTCGATTCCGGAAAGGGGGAAATCTTAGTTTGTTCTAAGCTTTTTAGATACCTTTGTTACTGTGAGGCGAATTATCTCTATCGGACTTCTGCTTCTTCATCTCGGTCTCTACACGGAGATGGATGAGATTGTGCGTTTACCGATCCTGATTGAGCACTTCCTTGAACACCGATCACAGGTAGCAGACATGTCCTTCCTGCAGTTTCTGGTGATGCATTATAAGACTGACGTTGCACATGATTCCACAGACATGGAGTTGCCCTTCAAGGACTGCACTAAATCAATGGCAACGGCTTCTTTTGCGTTGCCCGAACAAAAAGTACCCATGCCGCTTGAGCCCGTTGCTCGTAGGCCCGAATTTTCTTCAAAATATATTTCGTTTATCCCCGCATCAGCGTTAGACGAAATTTTCCAGCCTCCACGAGGCTAACCTTCCTTCCGTTCTGATTCTTTTTCCAAGGAGATTCCTCCTTGGTTACTCATTTATACAATTTACCAACACGCAGGCGTATGCTTGATACGATCATTTTCTTTTCTATCCGCAACAAGCTGATTATCGGACTCCTCACCCTGGGGTTGGTCCTCTGGGGCATTAATGCCCTTCGACATTTACCAATCGACGCCGTCCCAGATATCACGAACAACCAGGTCCAGGTGATCACCATCGCCCCGTCGCAGTCAGCGTTGGACATTGAGCGGTTGGTGACCTTCCCGGTTGAACAAAATGTTGCGACCATTCCCGGAATCCAGGAGGTCCGCTCCTTCTCAAGGTTTGGACTATCGGTAGTAACAATCGTTTTTAAGGATGATATCGACGTGTACTGGGCACGTCAACAGGTCAATGAGCGCCTAACTGAAATTCAAGGGCAGATCCCTCCAGGGGTCGGGTCACCCAAGCTTTCGCCCATAACGACGGGGCTCGGCGAAATCTATCAGTATGTCATTCATGCCCTGCCGGGGTATGAAGAACGATACTCGTCTATGGAGCTGCGCACCATTCAGGACTGGATCGTCCGCAGACAGTTGCTCGGAACGGAAGGCGTTGCTGATGTTAGCAGTTTCGGCGGCCATTTGAAACAATATGAAATTGCAATTAACACCGACAAGCTGCGCAGTTTTGATCTTGGTGTTAATGACATTTTTAGTGCACTCGAAAAGAATAATCAAAATACCGGCGGAGCTTACATTGACAAAAAACCAAATGCTTACTTCATCCGGTCCGAGGGGCTGATCACGAGCCTTCAGGATCTTGAAGGCATTCTGCTTAAGACCACAACAACGGGCTATCCCATATTTCTCCGTGATGTCGCAAAGGTGCAATTTGGAAGCGCCATCCGATATGGCGCTATGACACGCAATACGCAAGGTGAGGTCACCGGGGCCGTCGTAATGATGCTAAAAGGCGCCAACTCCTCGGAGGTTATTAAGAACGTGAAAGATCGCATTGAACTAATCAGGAAAAACCTTCCGGAGGGTGTTGCCATCGATCCGTTTCTGGATCGGACCAAGCTCGTCAACAAAGCTATCAGTACGGTAACCACGAACCTGGCTGAGGGGGCGCTGATCGTCATATTTGTTCTCGTTGTTCTCTTAGGAAACCTCCGCGCTGGCCTCATTGTCTCCTCGGTAATTCCGCTGGCCATGCTTTTCGCCATTGGCCTTATGAATGTGTTTGGCGTCTCTGGCAACCTCATGAGCTTAGGCGCAATTGATTTCGGGCTCATCGTTGACGGCGCCGTAATTATCGTTGAGGCAACCATGCATCACCTGGGAGTTCGTCGAATGGGCACGGTGCTCTCACAACAGGAAATGGATGAGGAGGTGAGTAAGTCCGCCAGCAAGATTATGAACAGTGCTGCATTTGGGGAAATAATCATTTTGATTGTGTACCTGCCAATCCTGACCCTTGTTGGTGTCGAGGGCAAGATGTTCCGCCCAATGGCACAGACCGTTTCTTTTGCTATCGCCGGTGCATTTATTCTTTCGCTGACCTATGTGCCCATGATGAGTTCTGTGTTCCTGAGCAAGAAGATCAGCGGCGCTGTAACAATTTCTGATCGTGTGATTAAGTTTATTCACGTCTTGTACGACCCCATTCTCCGTTTGGCCCTGCATCACCGGCTGAAAGTGATTACCATTGCCGCAGGACTTTTTGCTGGAAGTATCCTTCTTTTCCTGACCCTCGGAGCAGAATTTATTCCTACCCTGGATGAGGGTGACTTCGCGGTTGAAACACGAATTCTCACCGGCAGCAGCCTTTCTGAATCCGTAGAAACAGCAACCAAAGCAAGCGAAATCCTGCTCCGCAAATTTCCTGATGAAGTGAAGGAGGTGATTGGCAAAATCGGCTCCTCCGAAATACCCATAGACCCAATGCCGCTGGAGGCCGCAGACCTGATCATTGTCCTGAAGGATAAGGCGGAGTGGAAAAAAGCAAAGGGTCGGGATGAACTGGCTGAAAAAATGGGCAAAGAACTGGAAGTTCTTGCCGGTGTGAATTTTGGATTCCAGCAACCCATCCAAATGCGTTTCAATGAATTGATGACTGGGGCGCGCCAGGATATTGTCATCAAAGTTTATGGTGAAAACCTGGAACAACTAACTTCCTACGCTTCCAAGATCGGCCAAATTGTAAAAAGTGTCCACGGGGCAAAAGACCTTTACGTAGAAAAGGTTACCGGCCTGCCGCAAATTGTGGTTCGTATCAAACGAGATCAGCTGGCTCCGTTTGGGCTTGACATTCAGACTGTCAACCAAGCCGTCAACATGGCCTTTGCCGGACAGAGTGCGGGTATCGTTTATGAGAATGAGCGCCGGTTTGACCTGGTGGTTCGACTGGAGAATGAAAAACGTCAAAGCATTGATGATCTCCGGCGTCTGTTCATTACCTCACCCGACGGAACACAGGTTCCTCTTTCTCAAGTTGCAGACGTGGAATTACAGGTAGGTCCAAACCAAATTCAACGCGACGACGCAAAACGAAGAATAACCATTGGCTTTAACGTAAGAGGAAGAGACATACAAAGTATCGTCGATGAAGTAAAGGAAAAAATCGAACTGGAGGTTAAGTTCCTTCCCGGATATTTTCCTACCTATGGCGGAGCGTTCAAGAATCTTGAGGAAGCGAGGGCCCGGCTTCTTGTCGCTGTGCCCGCCGCCCTCTTGCTCATCTTTGCGCTTCTTTTCTTCACCTTTCACTCGCTTAAGCAAGGACTGATTATCTATACGGCAATTCCACTTTCCGCTATTGGGGGAGTCCTTGCCCTCTGGATTCGTGATCTGCCATTCAGTGTTTCCGCTGGTGTAGGTTTTATCGCCTTGTTTGGTGTCGCGGTCCTCAATGGAATCGTACTGATCGCGGAATTCAATCACCTCAAACGAGAAGGTGAAACAGACATGATAAAACTACTTCTGAAGGGAACCACAACACGGTTGCGTCCTGTGCTTATCACGGCAGCAGTAGCGTCACTCGGGTTCCTCCCAATGGCGCTTTCACATGGTGAAGGTGCTGAAGTGCAGCGACCCCTGGCAACAGTAGTCATCGGAGGGCTGATCACAGCCACAATGCTGACACTTGTTGTACTCCCTTGTTTGTATTATCTCATCGAAAACATTCCGAACAAAAAGAAATGATATGGTAACCATAAAACGTCAACAGATGAGCAGAACGATCTGGGCCATCCTGCTCCTTGCAATGGCAACCGTTACCCCACGGGCCGGGTATGGTCAAGGTCGGCCGATTACACTGGACGAAGCCGTTCGAACGGCCCTTCAAAGCAATCTGGGGCTTCAATCATCTGCCCTTGAGGTCGATGTACAAAAGCAGCTTAAGCGTACCGCTACAGAGATTCCCAAAACACAAGCCCTGCTGATGTATGGACAATACAATAGCTTGAACAAGGATAACAACCTTACACTCACACAGAGCATTCCATTTCCCACAGTGTTTACAAGTCAGGCGAAACTGGGCACAATGCATGTGCAAAGCAGCGAGTATAAGCGGTCCACTTCTGAAAATGAATTGACGTATCAGGTAAAGCAAGTCTATCAAATGCTGAGATACCTTCACGCCCAGCATGGGCTGCTGCTGAGGCAGGACAGCATCTTTGCCGACCTCGTCCGAATCACATCACTGCAGTATAAAACCGGTGAAGCGACGCTCCTTCAAAAGACGTCCTCGGAAACCCGTTACAATGAAGTGCAAAATCTTATCCGTCAAAATCAGGCCGACCAACGCACCTACGGCTCTCAACTGCAGATTCTTATGAATACCCCTGATGAAATAGCGATCATGCCGAGCGCCTATTTGCCACTTAGCACTACCCTTGTAGATGATTCCACCCAGGTCGCTTCCAATCCAATGCTCGCCTACCAACATTCACTAAGCAATATTGCCTACCAGCAAAAAAAAGTTGACAGCAATAAAGCTCTTCCGGATTTAACAGTTGGTTACTTCAATCAAACCCTTACTGGGTTTCAGCAGCAGTTAGACGGGACGGATCGATATTTTTCAACCGATGATCGGTTCAGTGGTTTTCTGGTCGGAGTTGCCATTCCTATCTGGTTTATCCCCGCTCATGCCCGGGTAAAAGCATCATCTATCCGCAGTTCCGCCGCACAGCTCAACGCGCAGTACCTGGAAAAGCAACTTTATGGAGAATGGAACAGCGCGGTTCAGCAATTTTACAAATACCAAAACAGCCTGGAATACTACAACCGTTCTGCCTTGCCAAATGCAGAACTGATTCTTCGTCAATCCAACCTGGCGTACCGGGCAGGAGATATTAGTCAGGCCGACTATCGCCTCAATCTTCAGCAGGCATTGGCGATTGAAGAAACCTATTTGCAAACTATTCTTCAATACAATCAAAGTATTGTTACGTTAGAGTTTTTGTCTGGAAAGTATTATAAAAACTGAATGATATGAACAAATTTTCGATTCTTGTTTTAAGCATGACACTGATTGCTTGCGGAACAAAGGAAGCGCCACCTGTGAGTGAGCAGAAACTTGCATCCGTGTCCGGAGACAGTGTTGTTGTCTCACGTGAGCAGCTAACCGCATCAGGAATTGAAATGGGATTCGTCCAGAGCCGGTCACTGAGCGGAAGCGTTTCCGTGACGGGTAAGCTAGATGTCCCTCCGCAGAACCTCGTCAATATTACCGCGCCATTGGGGGGATTCCTCCGATCAACAACACTCTTGCAGGGCATGCGTGTTTCGAAGGGTCAGGTCATTGCAATCGTTGAGAACCCGGAATACATTCAACTTCAGCAAGACTACCTGGATACAAGAAGTCAGGTTGCGTTTCTTGAAACTGAGTATGAGCGGCAGAAGCAATTAGCCGCCGAAAATGTGAACGCACAAAAGACGCTTCAGAAATCATTGGCTGACGTTACCAGCATGCGGGCCCGAAACAGCGGTCTCGTTGCCAAGCTAAGAATGCTCAACATTGATCCTGAACATCTTCAACCCGAGCAGATCCGCTCCTCGATTGAGGTGCGAGCGCCCATGACAGGCTATGTTACGAATGTGAACAGCGCCGTTGGATCATTTGTCGATCCCACAGAAGTAATGTTTACAATCGTCGACACGGAGCATTTGCATGCTGAACTAATTTGCTTTGAGCGAGATATCTCTAAAGTAAGAATCGGACAGAAAATACGTTTTACACTCGCTCAGGAATCGGCAGAAAGGACCGCCACAGTATTTCTCATCGGCCGGGAGATCAGCGCCGAACGGACTGTGCGCATTCATGGTCACCTGGATAAAGAAGATCGAGAATTAATTCCTGGAATGTATCTGAAGGCCATTATTCAAACGACAGCACAACAAATGTCTTCTCTTCCGGAAGAGGCCGTGCTGAATTTTGAAGAGCAGCAGCTCATCATTGTTCAGGTGGCCAAAGATCTCTTTCGGCTAGTCGAAGTAACGTCGGGCCTTCGTGAAAATGGCTTCGTCGAAGTCATATTACCAGCAGGGTTTGATAAAGAAAATACAAAGGTTGTTACGAGGAATGCTTACAAGCTCTTATCAAAAATGAAGAACAGTGGCGCGGAAGAGTAACCTCCGTGCTACCTTTGGCAAATGATCCCCCTGATTGCTGGCAGTCTTTTTCTCAGTATACTCCATGCCATCATCCCAAATCACTGGCTCCCTATTCTGGCGATTGGGAAAAAAGAAAAATGGACGCTTGCCCAAACTACGCGGGTGACGCTTATCGCAGGACTGTCACATGCCGTCAGCACTGTGCTTATCGGGATGGCGCTGGCCCTTCTCGGATCCACATTGGCTGATGCGGTGGAAAGCTTTACGGCCCACATAGCACCAGGTATGCTGATCGCTTTGGGCATATTCTATATCTACCAACATAGCCGGCATCATCACTTTCATATGCATGGTAACCCAGAAAAGGTTTCGCAAAATAGGATCATTTTCTCGCTTGCCCTGGCCATGTTCCTTTCGCCTTGCTTTGAAATTGAGCCGTACTTCCTACTGGCCGGAGCGCAAGGGTTTTGGTTCGCGGCCGCGCTGGCCATAGGTTATACGGTGATTACCGTAGCCGGAATGGTGACCTGGGTCCGGATTACGTACAAAGGACTTCTCAAACTGAACTGGCACGCCATTGAGCACAACGCAGGTATCATCACGGGTGGTATTCTCATCCTTACGGGCGTTCTCTCTTTCTTTATTCTGTAGTTGGGGGATCGCTTGACTGAATCGCCCCTACCAACCAGATACAGGAAATCATGATCACGGCACCCACAAGAAAAGGCAGGTGAAATTCGATTCCATAGATAAATCCACCGAGTGCCATTCCGGCAGCGCGAGCCACTGAGCCAAAAGACTGGTTAACACCGAGCACCTGGCCAACATCCTGTGGATCCGCTGACTTGGAAAGCAGCGATGTTATCGAGGGTGTGATGCAGCCGTTGGCGAGCGCCAACAGCCCAAACGCAATCAACTCTATTGGAATAAACGTTTCGGGCGTAACCCACGGTATCATCCCAAGGGACACGATGCAAAAATAAATGCCCGCTTTGACCAGGCGGCGCTCACCAAACCGTTTGACCAGGCGGCCCACCATCCCGCCTTGAACAATCACGGTAACAACACCGATAAAGGCAAACATGTAGCCTATCTGAATCTCCGTAAGGTCAATCTCCTCACGCCAAAACAGAGTCACCGCAATTTGCATGATCATAAAGGCGGTAATAAAAATGAAATTGATCAGCAGCAGCTCACGTATCACCGGTTTGCCCAGTTCTTTCGTAATGCCCGAAATTACTTTGAAATTGAAATTCAGATCCGCCTTTCTTTCTTTCAATGACTCCGGCAAGAAGAAGAAAGCAAGCACGAGATTGAGTACACAAAAAGCCGCTGCACCATAGCCGACCCATTCTACATGTCCATACGAAGAAATGCTCTTGAGATAACCTCCTGCGGTTGGGCCAATAATAAACCCCAGGCCAAATGCTGCGCCAATGATGCCCATTGATTTTGCGCGCTCCTCAGGGCGGGAAACGTCCGAAACATACGCCTGGGCTACTGAAAGATTGGCCGAGCCAATCCCTGACAAAATTCTTGAAAATAAGAGTACCCATAAATTGACAGATTGTGAGAAGATTAAATACGCCAGCGTGGTAATAAACACGCTTCCTAAAATCACTGGCCTTCTCCCATACCGGTCGCTCAGCGAACCCCAAAACGGCGCAAAAAGGAAATTCATGATGGGAAAGCTCATCGCAATAAGCCCAACCTGGTAGTTCTCCGCGCCAAGTTCCTTGGAGAAAATCGGGAGGATCGGAATGATAATTCCAAAGCCCAACATGTCGATGAAAATGGTGATGAAAATAACAACGATGGGCTTTCTCATAGCGCGACCTTGATTCCCATCATTACAGATTGTATATCATGATTAACTTGATGACTGTAAATTTACCAAGGATACAGTGAATATGGTGTGATGAAAGACATGATTTCAAGTTTATCTGGCGTGGATGTCCAGAAGTTCATTGCATCAAACGAGCAGGCTGATGTTCAAAAGCTTCTGCTCAAACACAAAGAGATTTTAGGTGTACCCGCTGTCTGGGTTGCACAACAAATTCAGGGCAGACGAAAAGCAAAAGAGAGGCTTCCGGCCTGGTACAACATGCCAGGAATCATTTACCCACCCGCTATCAACCTTGAGCAATGCTCATCACAGATCTCGGCCATGTATAAACTTCTTCTTGTGCGTGGACATCATGCAGCAGACCTAACCGGTGGATTCGGTGTTGATGCATATTACCTCAGTCAAGTATTTTCTATTGTTGACTATGTAGAACCTGATGAAGAACTGCTGAAAATTGTAAAGCACAATCACGAGCTGCTTGGTGCCTTAAATATAAGTTACCATCACATGACGGCTGAAGTTTTTCTTCGAGAGAGTAGAATGGCTTTTGATCTCTTCTATGCCGATCCCTCACGGCGTGAGGGAAGCAGAAAAGTTATTCGGCTGGAAGACAGTATCCCCGACATTGTTTCATTGAAATCAATCTTACTCAAGAAGGCTCAGCATGTCTTGATCAAGTCTTCGCCCCTTCTCGACCTCAAACATGCCTATCAGGAGCTGAAAAAGGTGGATCAATTTATTGTCCTTGCCGTTGAAAATGAGTGCAAGGAGCTCCTGATCGGCTTAAGGAACGAATCCTCCGAAGAGCCAACGATTCATGCTGTTGATCTCGACAAACAAGGTGATCCTATGCCCTTTGCATTTACCTGGTCTCAGGAAAAGCGTGCTCATCCAGGTTTTTCCGCCCCACTCGCTTACCTATATGAACCAAACGCCGCGATTTTGAAAGCCGGCGCATTTAAGCTTGTTGGTGAGACCTTCGGGTTGAAGAAGCTTGCGCCCGACACGCATCTATATACATCAAATGAAAAAGTCCGGGAATTTCCAGGAAGACTATTTAAAGTAACTGAACTTGTCAGGCTTGACAAAAAGTTAAAAATGAAGTTCAGCGGTGGCTATGTCAACATTCTAAGGCGAAATCATCCATTGTCAGTGGAAGAAATAATAAGGAAAACAGGACTTCAAGAAGGTGGGGAGCGCTATTTGATTTGTACGCGAGGTGAAAAACCACTCGCACTCATCGCTGAGCGTCTGAGATAATCTTGATCAAGGATAGTAATACTGGAGTGTCTTGTACACCAATGCAAACAATATTGCCAACGAACCATAGGATTTGATGACTTTGCTCCGGTTCTGAACATCCTCCCACCACAGCATCGCCCACGGCCTGAATAGTCCTATTATCAGGAATAGTACACAGGTAATAATGAGAAACAGCACAAGGAGCTTAACATTATCCATGGTCAAATTTAGCAAAGTGAAACCAATTGTCGCAGTCATTTGGAGGCTGTATCCCACCCGCCTACTTTTGCAGCCTTCGACGGACCTTGAGGGCGGCAGATTTTCTTTCCCTGTATCAATCGGATAGCCTGGTTCAAAACCTGGCTGAGGGGATTCGTGCGTCTTCCTCAAAACCCCTTCGCCTCAAGGGCCTAACGGGAAGCCTGGATGCAGTAATTGTTGCAGCGGTCCATTATAGTCTCCGCAGCACCCACTTGGTCGTTCTTGATGACAAAGAGCTAGCCGCCTCATTTTTCAGCGACGCTCAAAATCTTCTGGGTGAGAAAGAGGTTTTCTTCTTTCCCATGTCATACCGGAAGCCCTATGAATACGACGAAACAGAAAATGCCAACGTGTTGATGCGGGCGGAGGCACTCAACAGCCTCAGTACATTATCCGGATCGCAACTTATCATTACTTACCCAGACGCGCTGTCCGAAAAAGTAATTACCAGGCAATCCCTGGCGAGCAACACGTTCGTTGTCGAAGTTAAAACCAGACTTGACCACGTCTTTCTAGAAGAGTTCCTGTTCTCTTATGACTTTGAAAAGACAGACTTTGTTTACGAGGCCGGGCAGTTTGCCATACGCGGTGGAATTATTGATGTCTTTTCCTTCGCCAATAACTTGCCATATCGTATCGAACTTTCCGGAGATGAGGTGGATAGCATACGAAGCTTCGATCCCGGCTCTCAGTTGTCGGTGGATGTGGTTGACAAAGTCAACATCATGCCAAATGTGCAGACGCGACTTGTAAAAGAAGATCGTCAAACACTTCTGGAATTTCTCCCTCAGGGTGCAAAACTCTGGATTAAGGATGTACAGCGCACGATAGATATTCTAAGCGCCTGCTTTGAAAAGGTCAGCTCTGGGTTTGATCGTATCCTGGCAGAAAGTGGAAATACCAAAGTCGCGCTGGAGCCCCAACATCTGTTCGTTACACCCGAACTATTCGTAGAGCAGCTCCGTACGCATTCCATTATTGAATTCGGTAGCAGGTCCTACTTCACTGGAGGAAAAACAATCGAATTCCGGTCATCCCCTCACCCCTCATTCAACAAAAATTTTGAGCTACTCGCCAAGAACCTGATTGATCACCAAATACAAGGGTACTCCAATTTTATTGCGTCCGAACAACCCAGGCAGCTTGATCGTTTGCAGGGAATTTTCGAAGAGATTCAGCCTGCATTGAAATTTCAACCGCTTGAATTTCCACTCTGCCATGGATTTGTCGATCACACGCTCAAGCTGGTCTGTTATACAGATCACCAAATCTTTGACCGCTTCCATCGCTACAGGACAAAGGAGAAATTTACAAAATCGAAAGCCCTTACTTTTCGTGATTTGCAGGGTCTTCAGCCTGGTGATTTCGTCACCCACATTGACTATGGCATTGGCAAATTTGCTGGCCTTGAAAAAAAAGAAGTGAATGGCAAGCAACAAGAAGCGGTACGTCTCGTCTTCCGCGACAACGACATGCTGTACGTCAGCATTCACTCGCTTCATAAGATCTCAAAGCATTCGGGACGCGATGGTACACCGCCGGTGATCAGCAAACTTGGCTCTGACGAATGGGAAAACAAGAAAGCGCGGGTTCGAAAACAAGTTAAGGACATTGCACGCGACCTTATCGAACTATACGCCAAACGCAAGAAGGCGCCAGGATTCGCGTTTTCGGGAGATAGTTTTCTTCAGGCAGAGCTAGAATCCTCATTTATCTATGAGGACACTCCGGACCAGGCAAAGGCCACAGAAGATGTGAAAAAGGACATGGAGTCACCCCACCCAATGGATCGCCTCGTATGTGGAGATGTTGGTTTCGGGAAAACAGAAATAGCGATTCGGGCCGCTTTCAAGGCCATAGCAGACGGGAAACAGGTCGCCATTCTCGTCCCCACGACGATTCTTGCCATGCAGCATTTTCGTACCTTTTCTGAAAGGCTATCAAATTTTCCCTTGCGCATAGCGTATGTTTCCCGGTTCAAGTCAGAAAAAGAAATCAAGCAAATTCTGCTCGATACCAACGAAGGAAAAGTGAATATTCTCATTGGAACCCACCGGGTCATCAGCAAGGATGTGCAGTTCAAGAACCTGGGACTTCTGGTCATTGATGAGGAACAGAAATTTGGCGTCAAAGCAAAAGACAGACTAAAAGAGCTCCGCATTAGTGTAGATGTCTTGACGCTAACAGCAACACCCATCCCCCGAACCCTGCATTTCTCGCTGATGGGTGCGCGTGACCTGAGCATTATAGCAACCCCGCCGCCTAACCGGCAGCCAGTCACAACAGAGCTCCAGACCTACAATGAAGAAATTATTCGCAATGCCGTTAGCTTTGAAATCCGTCGTGGGGGCCAGGTCTTCTTCGTCCACAATCGTGTGAGTGATATTGAAAGTATCGCAAATACCATCTATAAACTCGTACCTGACTCCCGCATCGGCATCGCTCACGGTCAAATGGAAGGCGACAAACTGGAGAAAGTCATGGTTCGCTTTATTGAAGGAGAGTATGATGTGCTGGTTTCCACAAACATTATCGAATCGGGACTTGACATACCGAATGCCAATACGATAATGATCAACCAGGCGCACATGTTCGGGTTGAGCGACCTTCACCAAATGCGCGGTCGGGTAGGTAGGTCGAACAAGAAAGCGTTTTGTTACCTGTTAACTCCGCCAACCTCCGTGCTTTCCTCCGACTCTCGCAAACGATTATCAGCCGTTGAAGAGTTTTCGGACCTCGGTGATGGATTCAAAGTGGCAATGCGTGATCTGGATATCCGGGGTGCCGGGAATCTCTTAGGAGCTGAACAAAGCGGCTTCATCAATGATCTCGGGTTTGAAACATATCACAAGATCCTCGACGACGCCATCCAGGAATTGAAAGAAAGTGAATTCAAAGAACTCTTTGCAGTAGAGTTGTCAGAAAAAGCTAAGCTGATTGTACCCGACTGCATTATTGAGACCGACCTGGAGATTCTCATTCCGGAAACTTATGTGGCCAGTACGCGAGAACGCCTGCAATTGTACGCTACCCTGGATGATGTCACTGACGAAATATCCTTGGGGAACTTCATCAACTCGATGAAAGACCGATTTGGAGAATTGCCCCCATCTGTTCTTCAACTTGTCAATACGGTTCGGCTCCGATGGTGCTGCGAACAATTAGGCTTTGAAAAAGTAAGTTTGAAGAACGGCCGCATGCGCGCAACGTTTGTCATGCGGGATGAGTACTTCAAGTCCGAAATATTCGGAAGGGTTCTCGGGCTAATCCAGGCAAACTCAAAGCGATGCAGGTTGAAAGATCAAGTTAGCCGGCCAACACTTTTTATTGAGGATATCGACTCGGTCGAAACTGCCCTAAATTTACTTGGTCATTTGATCGAACTGGCCGCGTAATCACCGCCCGGATATCAATTTATAAGGACACAGTACAATAGTGCATTCTGGTGGACCGTTATGCAAATCAAGGGAACTTACCTTCATTAAGGATTTATCAAAATTCCCCTACACCTTGGAAAACACACAATTATCTATTTATATTAGCGGTTGCTTTAGTCCATAACATTCAAACAATGAAGCAAATAAAAGGTCTTTTGTTAGTAGTTGGCTGCATTTTTCTAATGGCATCTTGTTCCCTTTTTGGGAAGAAGGGTGGAAAGCCCACTGCCATTAATCCCGGGCAAATGAGTACTGCCACAAACCTCAACTACAATGATGAGGAAACAAGCGGGTTTAAGGTGACTCCGTTTGAAGGCCAGCCAGATGCCCCGAATACCGTCTTTATTGAGGGTGGAAGGGCCATTATGGGCTCCTTTGAAGAAGACGTTATGTCCTATCGGGACAACGTGGAGCGTACTGTTTCTGTCGCTTCATTTTACATGGATGAAACGGAAATTGCCAATATCCACTGGTTAGAATTCATGTTCTACCTGGCAAAAGATTCCTCTCAGGAAGTCTACCAGGCCGCCCTCCCAGACACTACGGTTTGGGTCGGAAAACTAGCTTTTAACGACCCTTATGTAGACCACTATCTTCGATACCCGGGCTTTCGTTATTTTCCCGTGGTTGGTGTTAGCTGGAAGCAGGCAACCAACTACGCCAAGTGGCGTACGAATGCTGTCAATCAGCAATTATTGAAAGAGTCGGGGCAAGACTTGCCAGAGGTTCCTGCAGGTGGCCGGATACCCCTTGAGTCGGGTGTTGTAATCCCTGCTTACCGCCTTCCAACTGAAGCGGAATGGGAATACGCCGCTCAAGCGCTTATCGGAACACAGTGGCTGGAAGAGATGCAGACGCACCAGCGGATTTATCCCTGGGACGGCCACGCGCTTCGCAACCCCTATGGAAAGCAGATGGGCTTCTTCCTTGCCAACTTCAAACGTGGACGCGGTGACTATGCCGGTATCGCTGGTCGTCTCAATGACGGGGCCCTTATTACTTCTTACATCTATGAGTTTCCCCCAAATGATTTTGGATTGTATAATATGGCAGGCAACGTAAGTGAGTGGGTTATGGATGTCTATCGACCTCTCTCCTACCAGGATTTTGACGACCTGAATCCCATTCGTCGCGATGGTTTCCTTGATGGTGCTACTGGAAATGGACGGGATAATCTTTACAATAACATTGAGAAGGACCCCACAGCATTTACTTCACTTATCACAGATAAGGCGCGCGTTTTTAAAGGCGGCTCGTGGAAAGATGTTGCTTATTGGATGTCCCCAGGAACCCGCAGATTCCTGGATGAGGACTCCGCAACCGCAACAATTGGTTTCCGCTGTGCTATGATTCGCGCAGGATCCAATTACTAATCACAACAAAGTTTTTCTTTTGAAACCCCTCCCACGAGGGGTTTCTTGTTTTATGTCTCCCCAATTTTTCATTGCGCTTCAGCGATGCATGCAATGCTCACAGCAGCGCAACCGGAATCCAGAAGTTGACGCCCACACGCCTCGAGGGTTGCTCCTGTGGTGATCACATCGTCAACAAGTAGAATGCGCTTTTGAGATAAGTCGATATGGCTACCTATTGAAAAAACATGATGAACATTCTCCCAGCGCTCAGCTCTTGTTTTGCGCGTTTGGGATGCTGTAGCCATCTTCCTGATGGAAATCGATTCATCCCATGTGATGTTCATCGACTCGCTGAGACCTTTGGCAAAGTAGGCACTCTGGTTGTATCCGCGATGTCTTAAGCGCGCCTGGTGAAGTGGTACAGGGATAATCAAGTCAAATTCACTTCCAAACGAGGCCTCCGCAAGCTCCCGCCCATAAGCTTTTCCCAGCCGCTCCCCTATTTCCGGATGATTGTTGTACTTCAATTGATGAAGCAAATGCTGGACAACGCCGCCCTTTTGAAACTTCAGAAAAGCCAAGCCATGTCGGATTGGCAGTCGCCCGGCCAGTTTGTTGAGCAATGGATTTTCAAAGCGTGTGTGATAGTGTGTCTTAGGCAATTCCATAAGGCATTTGGTGCAAAGCGTATCCTCACCCTTGACCAGAAAGCCCGAGCATCCCGCACAGTATTGTGGAAAAAACAAGGATAGAAAATCTTCAAAAATGCTATTTGCCTTTCGCATTGGTTTTCCCCCATGGTAAAGGGATATTTGGGTAAACTATTAGTTTATGGATATCGTCAAACAATTTAACGATTACCGTCAGCGGATGAATGAGAAAATCACGGCTGCCGATAACTTGATCCTGAAAAGAATATTCAATCTTGACACGAATGCCTATGCTGCCGGCACATTGGACGTGAAATCCAAGGAATTAATCGGCCTAACCTGCTCACTGGTCCTTCGATGTGACGACTGCGTAAAATACCATCTTGGCAAATGCAAAGAAGTGGGCCTTACTTCTGAAGAGGTAAATGAAGCCATGGGTATCGCCACGTTGGTAGGAGGAACAATTGTTATTCCTCATCTGCGCCGGGCTTTTGAATACTGGGAAGCGTTGCACCATGCTTAAGCGTGATCTTACGCTGGATCGAAGCTGGCATTCCCTCCTGCTTGAAATAGAACGCCTGCTTGGGCAAAAACCAAAGGATCTCAACGCTACACTATTTCTAATCGGCGTTCAGGAACTGGGAAAGGGCCAACAATTTTTTACCAAGGAACAAAAGCAAGACCTGATGCACATTGCCATATGCAAAGTCCTCAGCTATGCCGGGTACTATGAACTTGAGGGTCTGGACAGTGATGGATGGCCCCACTGGAAATTAGTAAAAAAGTTGCCTCGGTTTGATCTGTTAGAACAAGAGAAACTTCTCAAAATGCAAGTACTGGAATATTTTCAGCATGAATTTGACTGGCGCCCTCCAATCGAGGGGACTAATTCCTAAGTCCAACGTGGTTCTCTCTTGATTTACATTCTGTCATACTATCTTTAGAAGCGATAAACTAACATCCGCCTACTTACGTTTTTAGCCTGATGGGCAGCCAGCAAAATAGTGTCTCTGACAAGATATCTTCCTTCCGTAGGAAATACTATGTCAACGTCTTTATCCGGGGCATAATTCTTTCATTGACGTTCTTGTTGGCCTATTATCTGCTCGCTAGCCTTATTGAGTACAATTTGTGGCTTGGAAAGGAAGTGCGGTTTTCACTTTTCATCCTTTTTTTTGCATCGGTTATCTATTGCATTTACCGCTACCTCCGGGGTCCTTTGCTCTGGTGGTTATCTGGTCGGGGAATAGGAAAGGAGGAAAGCGCCCGCATGATTGGCAATCATTTCCCTGATATCCAGGATCGCTTGGTAAATTTTCTGCAACTCTCACTGATGACCAAGAGTCAGGGTGCCCTTCTGCAGGCAAGCCTTGCGCAGAAGGCAAGTCTTTTCGAGGCCTTTTCCTTTGAAAGCGTTGTTGATTTTCGCGAGAACAAAAGGTACCTAAAGTATCTGGCTCTGCCTTTCATTGTATTGGCCATGATTGCTCTTCTTAATCAAAAAATTATCACGCAGAGCACTGAGCGACTTATACATTTCAATCAGGAATTTTCGCCCCAAGCGCCTTTCCGGTTTGTGGTTGAAAACCAAAAACTTGTGACATTCCCCAATGAGGATTTTGAGTTGCATGTTCATCTGGTGGGTGAAGCGATTCCGGATGCTGCCTATCTGGTTATCAATCAGCGTCGTGTTAAGATGCAGGCGCTTAAAGCCGGCTCATTCAGCTACGTATTTGAAAAGCCACAACAAGACTTCAGTTTTCAAATTGAAGCTGCCGGATTTTACTCTGATCCCCTCGTCCTTCGTATTGTAAATCGGCCTGAGTTGCTTGCGCTGGACGTTAAGCTCACCTTTCCTCGCTATATCCAAAGGCCCGCTCAAACACTTCGGAACATAGGGTCTGTTGAGGTCCCGGAAGGAACAAAGATTATCTGGAAGATAAGCACATCTAATACTGAACGCGCATTCATGTTTTTCTTCTCTGGCAAAGAACTCTCACCCATGCAAGAAGTTGATAATCAGGTTTTTACCTACGGCAAAGGTTTTTTTGACCCGGAGGGGTATACCATCACACTAGACAATGAGAGCAGCAAGAATAAAGACAAAATAACCTACCAGGTTGAAATAATTAAGGATCAGTTTCCCGGTTTGATAGTTGATCATTTACGTGATTCCATCTTGTTCAAGTCAATCCTTCTTGGGGGGACGATTCAAGATGACTATGGTCTGACCGCGCTTGAGCTGCATTACCAACTGAGCGGTAAGGAGCGAGAGAAAATTGTTGGAAGTATTCCACTTGAGATCGTTGGCCATCAACCCCAACAGAATTTCTTTTATAACTGGAGCCTGGATTCATTACATCTAAGTGCCGGTGATCGGCTCCAATACTACCTGGAGGTTTGGGACAATGATGGCGTACATGGCCCTAAGTCAACAAAATCAGCGTCTTACGAATTTGAACTCCCGAGCGATGAAGCTTTCAAAGCGGAAATCAAGAGATCGCAATCAACTGCCGAAAATAAACTTGAGCGAAGTTTGTCCAAAGCCAAATCCTTGAAGGAGTCCATAGAAGAAGCAGAGCAACGGCTAAAAGGTAAGCAATCACTTGACTGGCAGGATCGCAAGATGCTGGAGGATCTCATTCAGCAAAAGAAAAGTCTCGACAAGATGATTGAAGAACTTAATGAGCAGAACAAAAGGCTCGAGGAAAAGAAAGATGCATTCTCTGAACAGAATGAACGGATTCAGGAAAAGTCAGAGCAGATTCAGAAGCTGATGAACGAACTTTTAGACGAGGAGACAAAGAAACTATTTCAGGAACTGGAGAAAATGCTTCGCGAGAATCAGGATCCTTCACAGATGCAGAAGATGCTGGAAAAAATGGACAGACAAGAGATTAACCTCGAGAAGGAACTGGAACGAACCCTGGAACTTTTCAAGAGCCTTCAATATGACTACAAGCTCGACCAGGCAATACGGGAAATTGACGAGCAGCTGGAAAAGCAAAAAGACATCCTTAAGCAAACAGAAGACTTGAGTAGGGGGGAGCAGGAGGGTAAAAACGAACAAAAGAAAGAAAAAGGTGAGGAAGAAGGGAAAGAGGCCTTGGGGGGTGAAAAAGGAGAAAATCAAAAAACTAAAACACAGGAGGAACTTGCCGAGGACCAGGAAGAGCTGAAGGAAAGGGGAAATGAGTTTGAAAAATCCATTGAAGAGCTTAACAAGTTGGGGGAGGAGCTAGACAAGCCTGAAAACACACCAAGCAAAGAAGAAATGGACCAGGTTGAGGAATTGCAGAAACAGAGCAAAGAGGCATTGGAGCAGCAGAATGCGAAAAAAGCAGCCGGGCCTCAGAAGAAATCTGTAGACAAGATGCAGAAGATGAAAGAGCAACTTCAGGGAATGCAGAATTCCATGGAAATGGAGATTGATCAGCAAAATCTGGAGTCGCTCCGCCAGATCATTCATGGACTCATAAAATTATCCTATGATCAGGAATCGCTCATTAAAGATTTCAACGCTATTCAGCAAAGTGATCCTGCTTATGTTAAGCTTTCGCAGAACCAGCTCAAGATCAAGGATGACTCTAAAGTACTGGAAGACAGCTTGTTAGCCCTAGCCAAGAAGGATCCTTTCATGGGTTCCATCGTGACGCGGGAGATCGGAGAACTCAACGATCACCTTGACAAGGCGAGCCTAAATATCAGAGAACGCAAAAAGAGCAACGCGAGTGCTGACATGCAGTTGTCCATGACCAGCATAAACAATCTTGCTTTAATGCTGAATGATCACTTCGAAATGATGATGGAGATGATGCAGAATGCAATGCCCTCGATGAGCAAAGGCAAGAAGCAAAAAGGAAAGAAGAGTCTTGGTGATATGCAGATGAAGCTCAATCAGCAAATGGAAGAGATCAAAAAGAGTGGCAAGAGCGGTCGTCAATTATCTGAAGAACTGGCAAGAATGGCGGCTGAACAGGAGCGAATTCGGAGAGCGCTTGAGGAAATGCAGGATAAGATGAAGCAGGAGGGAGGAAAGCCGATGGGTAATGATCTGCCTGCTAAGATGGAGCAAACAGAGATGGACTTGGTAAATAAGCAACTGACAGAACAAACCATTCGCCGACAGAAGGAAATTATCACGCGTCTTCTGGAATCAGAGAAGTCCATGAGGGAACAGGAACTAGATGAAGAGCGGAAAGGAGAAACTGCCAAAGAATATCAGAAAGAAATTCCGAAGGCTTTTGAGGAATATTTACGGTTAAAGGAAAAAGAAGTAGACTTGCTCAAGACCATTCCACCAAAACTGTATCCTTACTACAAGAAAGAGGTCAATGAGTATTTCAAACGCCTCGGCAACCAGAAGTAAAACATTATGAATAGCATCCGGATAGAAGTGCCAGCACTGACTGAAAATATCAGGATGATCGAGAGTTTCATTGATAATGCGCGGGAGAAGTTTCACTTGGATGATGACATGTATGGCAACATCATGATTGCTGTTACAGAGGCCGTCAACAATGCGATTAAGCACGGAAGCCAAAATGATTCAACCATGAACGTACTTTTGTCGCTACTTGTGGACGGTTCAACACTTATGTTTCGAATCGAGGATCAGGGAAAGGGTTTCGATTTTACCCATTTGCCAGATCCCACTTCTCCTGAAAACCTGGAAAAACCGGGTGGAAGGGGAATCTTCCTTATGAAGAACCTGGCAGATGATGTCAAGTTCATAGAGGGTGGCCGTATTGTCGAGCTTAGCTTCTATATGAATGCCTGAAATTACCTTCACATCGAAGGGGATTTCCTTTAAGCTTACTCACGCCAGGAAAACCACTAATTGGCTTTCCTCCATTGCACAAAAGGAGGGAAGGAAAATAGAATCGCTTCTCTACATTTTTTCAACAGATCCCTTCTTAGCCTCGCTGAACAAGAAATACCTATCGCATAGTGCTTTCACTGACATCCTTACTTTTGATTATTCAGAAGGCGCCCCGGTGAATGGTGAAATCTACATCAGCATTCCTCGTGTCCGTGAAAATGCGAAGGTCTTTAAGCAAGAGTTTGAGATTGAGCTAAGGCGAGTCATGGTCCATGGCCTTCTTCATATCTTGGGCTATAATGACAAAACTGGCAGACAATCGTTGCAGATGCGAACAAAAGAGGAAGCCTGCCTATCTTTGTGGGCTTAATCTCCACGTGAAACTCTCTCCAGACTTTCCAGGGCATAGTTCCACGTGAAACAATACAAAAACTATGTTTCCAGAGTACGATATCATTGTGGTTGGGGCTGGTCATGCGGGTTGCGAGGCTGCAGCTGCGGCAGCCAATATGGGATCCAGGGTACTTTTGGTGACCATGAACATGACCACCATCGGCCAGATGTCGTGCAACCCAGCAATGGGTGGTGTTGCTAAGGGACAAATTGTCCGGGAGATTGATGCGCTTGGGGGCTATTCAGGCATTGTTTCAGATAGGTCAATGATACAGTTTAGAATGCTTAATCGATCAAAAGGACCTGCGATGTGGAGCCCCCGGACCCAAAACGATCGAATGCTCTTTTCCCAAGAATGGAGATCAATGCTTGAAAAGACCAAGAATCTTGACTTCTGGCAAGAAATGGTGATTGAGATCCTCACGGAACATAACCATGCAATAGGAATAAAGACTGCCCTGGGCCTGGAAATCAGAGCAAAAGCAGTCATTCTGACGAATGGAACCTTCCTCAATGGAAAGATTCATATTGGTGAAAAGAACTTTGGGGGGGGTAGGGCAGCCGAGAAAGCTTCAACTGGTATTACAGCATGCCTTGAACAGATAGGCTTTACTTCAGGACGGATGAAAACTGGAACACCCCCAAGGGTAGATGGCCGTTCCCTGGACTTCTCTAAAATGGAAGAGCAACCGGGAGATGAAAACCCTGGAAAGTTCTCTTTCCTAGAAGAAACAAAAGCACCAGAAAAGCAGCTAAGCTGTTGGATAACCTACACAAACCAGCATGTCCACAAAGAGCTGGAAAAGGGCTTTGACAAATCTCCCATGTTTCAGGGGCGAATCGAAGGAATAGGCCCGCGCTACTGTCCTTCCATAGAAGATAAAATAAGTCGGTTCGCTGATAGAGACAGACACCAAATCTTTGTGGAGCCTGAAGGCAGGAACACGGTTGAGATCTATGTAAATGGATTTTCTACTTCATTGCCCGAAAACGTGCAATACGAAGCTTTGACCAAGATCCCTGGCTTTGAAAATGTTCGTATGTTCCGTCCTGGATACGCCATCGAATACGACTATTTCC
>JANPES010000184.1:0-11973 GCA_031423035.1 Cyclobacteriaceae bacterium
TAAGTACAATCGCTTTTCCCATTTTCCGTATGTTTTTAGTTGTTTTTGTTGTCGTTTAAGTTCAGAACGCAAAGATAACTCAGGAAGTTCATGGTCCAATGGCCAAAGTTGGAGTTCCGGCACATATGTCGCCAAGCCAACAGTGGACGATAAAAGAGCCCGAAAAATTCCAGTACCCAGCACCCGGCCCCTAGTACACCACAGTCACTTCCACCATAGGCAAGCGTTTCATGCGTCTTACCATGTCATTGACTGGTTTGACCCGGAATTTTCTGGATAGCAGGTCAACACTAATATTCTCTTTGTCATCCCTAAGTTTCAGATAAAGAGGTGTAGCCCCGCCAAACTCTGAGAAGATGGATTCAAGCTCTTGGACCAGCCCGGGATTCAAGGAATCAGAAGAAACCCGGACTTCCAGCCCTTTAGCCCGTTTAACACCGATTTCGTTCAGCAGGTCAACATGTCGGATCTTGAATTCAAGGTTTTGCTCGCCCCAGGTCTTTCTTAGCACATTCCCCTCAATAAACAGGAATAGACCGGGCATAAGGAATGACTTGAACTTAAGGTAGTCATCACTCCAGAGGACGAACTCAAATTTCCCACTATAGTCCTCCAGGATCATCTTACCGAATGGACGACCTGTCTTTGTCATTTTATGCTCAACACTCGCTACAATTCCACCCATCTTGAATTCCTTTCCTTCGGATCCCTGCAAGTCGTTGAGTGCGGCGATGGGTGCGGAGCAAAATGTATCCATTTCAAATTTGAAGTTGTCGAGCGGATGACCGGATATGTATACGCCAACCACTTCCTTTTCAAAATGCAGTTTTTCAATCTCACTGAACGGCTCAACGGATTCAACTTTAGGCTTAGGAACCTCGGCACCCGAGGGACCGCCAAAGAGACTCACCTGAGAGCTCTGCGTTTCCTGCTGAAGTTTGGCGGCAAAGCGGGTGGCTTTCTCAGTGAGGTTAATGTCGCCTTCTTTCGCATAGACATATTGCCGGCGATGGTATTCCGTGAAACAGTCAAAAGCACCAGATAAGGCAAGGCATTCAAATGTCTTCTTGTTTACGGATCGCTGATTGAGTCGGGTGGCGAAATCAAAGATGTCTTTATAAGGGCCATGTGCATCGCGCTCTACGATAATGGACTCTACGGCGGCGTCGCCGGCTCCTTTGATTGCACCCAACCCAAATCGGATGGCCCCGGCTTTATTGACTTCGAAGAAAACCCCGGACTCATTCACGTGTGGACCCAAGACCTCCAGCCCCATTTTTCGGCACTCCTCCGTAAAGAACGTGACGTTTTCCAGGTTGCTTTGGGAGTGTGTGAGCAAGGCTGCCATATACGCTGCCGGATAGTTGGCCTTGAGATAGGCGGTGTGATAGGCCACCAGGGAGTAACAAGTGGAGTGAGACTTGTTAAAGGCATACTGCGCAAAGGCTTCCCAGTCTTTCCAGATTTTGTCAGCGATGCGTTCATCGTGTCCGTTCTTCTTGCATCCCCCGATGAATTTGTCTTTCATCTTGTCCAGCACATCCTTCTGCTTCTTGCCCATGGCTTTGCGAAGCACGTCGGCATCACCTTTTGAGAAGTTGGCCAGTTTCTGGGAAAGCAACATCACCTGTTCCTGGTAGACGGTGATGCCGTAGGTATCCTTGAGAAACTCCTCCATTACAGGAAGGTCGTAGCGAATCGCCTCGCGGCCGTGTTTCCGTAAAATGAAGTTGGGTATGTATTCCATTGGACCTGGACGATAGAGCGCGTTCATAGCGATCAGGTCTTCAAATTTATCCGGCTTCAGCGCCTTGAGATAGCTCTGCATCCCATCGCTTTCAAACTGAAAGGTACCGGTGACCTCTCCCCGCTGGTACAATTGGTAAGTCTTTGCGTCATCGAGCGGAATCTTTTCCATATCCACATCCACGCCATGACGACGCTTAATATTTTTGAGCGCCGTTTTGATGATTGTAAGCGTCGTGAGTCCCAGGAAGTCCATTTTCAACATGCCGGCGTTTTCAACCACGCTGTTGTCAAACTGGGTGACGAGCATCGTGGAGTCTTTAGCCGTTGAGACAGGTATCAAATCGGTCATGTCTTCCGGCGTGATGATGACGCCACAAGCATGCGTGCCCGTGTTCCTGAGCGAGCCTTCAATAATAATTGCCTGCCTCAATACGTCAGATCGTTTGTCTGTTCCTTTTCGAATCTCATCCAGTTCTTTCACTTCCTCAAACGCCTTGGAAAGTGTGGTGCCTGGCCGGTCCGGAATCATCTTCGCCAAATAGTTAGCATCGGCGAGGGACAACTCCATCACGCGCGCGCAATCCCGAATGGATGACTTGGCTGCCATGGTACCGTAGGTAATGATTTGGGCTACCTGGTTGTGTCCGTATTTCTCAATTACGTATTGCAGCACTTTGTCCCGGCCTTCATCGTCAAAGTCAATATCAATATCGGGAAGGGAGACACGATCTGGATTCAGGAATCGCTCGAACAGTAAGTCGTATGCAATGGGGTCGACGTTTGTTATTCCAATGCAATAGGCAACGGCTGATCCGGCAGATGAACCCCGGCCTGGTCCGACGGCCACACCCATCTCGCGGGCTTTGGACGTGAGGTCCTGAACGATCAGGAAGTAGCCAGGATAGCCCGTCTTCTTAATCGTCTCCAGTTCAAACTCCAACCGATCCTTGATTTCAGGTGTTATCATCGGATAGCGCCTGCCAGCACCTTCAAAAGCGAGGTGTTTGAGGTAATCGTCTTCGGTCTTAAAGCTCTTTGGAATATCAAATTTTGGCAACGCCACCTTTCGCTCCAGGGTATAGGTCTCCACTTTACCTATGATCTCCGAAATAGTCTCAATGGCTTCGGGTAGGTCCCGAAAGAGGGCCTTCATCTGGTCCTGCGACTTGAAATAGTATTCGCTATTCGGCAACCCATATCTTTTGCCTCTACCTTCACCGATGGGTGTAGATTGAAACTCGCCTTCTTTGATGCACAGGAGCACGTCATGCGCATTGGCCTGTTCTTTCTCCAGGTAGAAGACTTCATTCGCAGCGTAGTATTTGACCTTGTATTTTTCGCAAAACCGAAGCAACGTCTGATTTACATGGTCCTCTTCCGGAATGCCGTGGCGGTTTAGCTCCACGTAAAAATCTTTTCCGAAGGTCTTGTGCCACCAGACAAAGACTTCTTCTGCCTGCCGCTCACCCACGTGCAGGATAAGATGGTTTACCTCTGAATGTAGTCCGCCTGTCGTCGCGATAAGGCCTTTTCGGTATTCTTTGATGAGGTCTTTGTCAATGCGTGGGTAGATTCCATACAGTCCTTCGATAAAGCCCAATGAACTTAGCTTTGCCAGATTATGATATCCTTCTTTGTCTTTGGCAATCAATACTTGCTGAAAGCGCTTGTCCGGATTGTCCTTCGTGAACTTGGTTTTCTTTCGTTCATCTGCCACGTAAAATTCACAGCCAACAATGGGCTTCATTTCCCGCTGGAGGGCCTCGGTCACGAATTTGAATGCACCAAACAGATTGCCCAGATCTGTCAACGCTACGGCCGCCATTCCGGATTCCTTTGCCTTGGTCACGATTTCCTCAACATCTGCCGTAGCCTGCAAAACCGAATATTGCGAGTGGAGATGCAAGTGACAAAACGGTTTTTCGGTTAGCCCTTCAGTGCCTTCCGTGGAGGAATATTCTGTTTTTTTCTTTCGCTCCCGTTTACTTTTGTTGCCAGCCTCAAGATTGGGCTCCTCGTACTCAATTTCTTCAGGAGAGGTGGCATCAAATGGATTGACAATCTTCTTCTGAATCAAGCCGAAGAATGAGCGGGCAGTTGCCGCTACATCGTAGGAGGCGTCATGAGCATCCTCAAACGGTTTACCGAAAAGTTTTTGATGCAATTCACTGAGTCTGGGCATCTTGAGCCTGCCTCCAGGGCCTCCTGTCAATTGGCAGTAGTCGATGGAAACGATACTGGTGTCAATCTTGGCAGCCGCGAGCAACTGTTCGGTGGGAAGAGACTGCCGGATAAGTTCTGCTCCGAGGATATTGATGTCAAATTCAATATTGTGGCCGATGATCACGGAGGCCCTGTCCAGATCGGCTCTAAAGGTGGTGAGTACCTCACCGAGCGGCTGACCTTCATCCGTGGCCCTGCGCGTTGAGATTCCATGGATTTGTTCGGCCTTGAAGGGGATGTCAAACCCCTCCGGCTTGATGATAGATGCGTGTTGAGAAAGGAGCGCACCGTGCTGATCGTGCAACTGCCAGGCAATCTGAACGATTCTTGGCCAGTTATCCAGGTCAGTCAGGGGGGCAGTTTTGTTGTGCGGAATACCCGTGGTTTCCGTATCAAAAATCAAATACATGCGCGGCAGTGGTTAAGGGTAAAAGTAGTCTGGTAGCGCCAAAGGCCAAAAGAAATACCGCGGGTAATCAGTACAAAGTAGGGGTTTGTTTGTTAAAGCATAGGGAAGTATTTTTGGTTCACCCGAAAAACCTCAATAATACCTTATGAAGTGGTTTCTAGAAATGTTCTCCAGCACGCTGGGCAGAAAATTGGTGATGGCCCTTACAGGCTTGTTTCTCATTACCTTCCTGCTGGTTCACCTTATTGGGAATCTCCAACTACTGAAGAATGATGGAGGCCATGCCTTCAACGTTTACGCTGAGTTCATGAGTACCAATCCGTTGATTCAAACAGTATCAAAAGTCAATTTCGGCCTTATCCTGATCCATATTCTTTGGTCTGCCATACTTTCGGTGAAAAACAGAAAAGCGCGCGGTGGAGTCGGCTATAAGGTCAATAACAGCCAATCTTCTATCTGGTCTTCCCGGAATATGGGAATCCTGGGAACGATCATCCTGGTATTTCTTGTAATTCACCTGAAAGACTTCTGGGCACAGATGCACTACGGGGAAATGAGCATTCTCGACTATGATGGAAAACCGGTTCGGGATATCTACACCACGGTAAACGAATGGTTTAAGGTGGGATGGTATGTTGCCTTGTACACCGTCTGCATGGCAGCGGTCGCTTTTCACTTGTGGCATGGCTTTATCAGCGCTTTCCAGACTTTGGGCCTAAGCCATTTAAAATACAATGGAGCTATCAGCATTGTCGGAAAGGTCTTTTCCGTGCTGATCCCAGCCTTGTTTGCCCTCATTCCTATCATGATGTTTTTGTCCTGAGTACGTAACGACACCCAAAGAAATGACGAAGCTAGACTCAAAAATTCCTGCGGGACCTCTTGCTGAAAAGTGGTCTAAGCATAAGTTCAACCTGAAATTGGTAAACCCGTCCAACAAAAGAAAGTACGATGTAATTGTTGTTGGAACCGGACTTGCCGGTGCGTCTGCCGCTGCTTCGCTGGGTGAGCTGGGATATAATGTGAAGGCCTTCTGTTATCAGGATAGCCCGCGTCGCGCACACTCTATTGCAGCTCAGGGAGGTATCAATGCGGCGAAGAATTATCAGAACGACGGCGACAGTGTTTACCGCCTGTTCTACGATACGATCAAGGGTGGCGATTACCGTGCAAGGGAAGCAAACGTGCATCGATTGGCCGAAGTCAGTGTGGATATCATTGACCAGTGTGTGGCACAAGGTGTGCCGTTTGCCAGGGAATATGGAGGCACACTTGCAAACCGCTCTTTCGGCGGATCACAAGTATCGCGCACATTTTATGCCCGGGGACAAACCGGCCAACAGCTCCTGCTGGGAGCCTATTCCGCACTCAACCGTCAGATTGCGAGTGGCAAGGTGAAGATGTATAACCGCACCGAGATGCTTGAAGTCGTCATCGTCGACGGCAAGGCGCGCGGCATCATTACCCGTGATCTGATCACCGGGAAGATTGAAGCGCATGCAGCGCACGCTGTTCTTATGTGTACGGGCGGTTACAGCAACGTGTTTTACCTGTCAACCAGTGCCAAGAATTGCAATGCGACGGCTGTTTGGCGTGCGCATAAGAAGGGAGCTTTGTTTGGAAACCCATGCTTCACCCAGATTCACCCGACTTGTATTCCTGTGTCTGGCGACCACCAGTCGAAGCTTACACTTATGTCCGAGTCCCTGCGCAACGATGGCAGGGTTTGGGCGCCCAAGGTGGCAGTGAAGGGTCTAAAAGCAAAAGACGCCGTTAAATTATCCGAAGCCGATCGTGATTATTTTCTCGAGCGCAGGTATCCTTCTTTCGGTAATCTGGTGCCTCGCGATGTGGCCTCGCGAAATGCAAAGAATGTATGCGACGAAGGTCGCGGCGTAGGCGCCACAGGGCTTGCGGTATTCCTTGATTTCGCCGACGCAATCAAACGCGATGGACGCAAGACCATTGAAGCGAAATACGGCAACCTCTTTGATATGTATCTGCAGATCACAGGCGATAATCCCTACGAGATGCCGATGATGATCTTCCCGGCCGTTCACTACACCATGGGTGGACTGTGGGTGGACTATAACCTCATGACCACCGTGCCAGGCTTATATGCGCTTGGCGAATGTAATTTCTCCGACCATGGCGCCAACCGCCTCGGTGCAAGCGCCCTCATGCAGGGGCTCGCCGACGGCTATTTTGTGATTCCGTATACGATCGGCGATTACCTGGCGGCTATGCCTTGGGAAAAAATAGGCACTGACCGGCCGGAATTCAAAGAGGCCATGGATGCGGTTAATGGCCGCGTGGACAAACTGCTTTCCATCAAAGGAAAGAAGACCGTTGACGAATTTCATCGTGAATTGGGATTGACCATGTGGGAATACTGTGGCATGTCGCGAAACGAGCCTGGCTTGAAGAAAGCGAAAGTGAAAATCCAGGCGATCAAAAAGGATTTCTGGGAGAATGTCAATGTGCTGGGCAGCGGCAGTGAGCTGAATGCAGAGTTGGAAAAAGCCGGACGCGTTGCAGATTTCATTGAACTCGGCGAACTGATGGTGGATGACGCGCTCAGCCGTGCAGAATCCTGTGGCGGCCATTTCCGTGAAGAGTCTGCCACTCCCGATGGGGAGGCCATGCGCAAGGACGATGAGTATGCGCACGCAGCAGCTTGGGAGTATACTGGCGAGGGGCAGCAAGCACAACTTCATAAGGAGCCCCTCATCTTTGAGAATGTGAAACTTACGCAACGGAGTTACAAGTAGTCACCACGGACAACGATCAATCAACAACGAATAACGATTCAAGCCATGAAGATAACGCTCAAGGTCTGGAGGCAAAAGAACACACAGTCGAAGGGTGGGTTCAAGACCTATCAACTCGGACATGTCTCTCCTGATATGTCATTCCTTGAAATGTTTGATATTTTAAATACCGACCTTATCAAGAAAGGCGAAGAACCCGTCGCGTTTGACCACGACTGCCGCGAGGGACTTTGCGGGATGTGTAGCATGGTGATCAATGGACGTCCCCATGGCCCCCAACAGACGACAGCTTGCCAGCTTCATATGCGCACGTTCAAGGATGGGGATACGATCGTTGTTGAACCGTGGAGGGCAACGGCTTTCCCTGTAATCAAGGACCTGGTTGTCGATCGCTCAGCATTTGACCGGATTCAGCAGGCAGGTGGGTACGTGTCGGTCAATACAGGTGCATCTGCCGATGCCAACGCGGTACTCATATCAAAGAAAGTGGCTGACGAAGCGATGGATGCGGCTACTTGCATTGGTTGCGGAGCCTGTGTTGCCGCGTGCAAGAATGCTTCTGCGATGTTGTTTGTCGGTGCGAAGGTATCTCAATTTGCTTTGTTGCCCCAGGGAAAACCGGAACGCAAAGAGCGTGTGGAGCGCATGGTGGCTCAGATGGACAAAGAAGGATTTGGTGCGTGTACGAACACACGTGCTTGTGAGGCGGAATGCCCCAAAGCAATTAAGATTACAAATATTGCACGTCTTAACCGTGAGTACTTTGCTGCTGCAATGACCTCTTATGAGATTGCGTCTTCGGGAGGCGGGGATTGATCTTTTTCGTCAGATCCTGGTTGGGAAGCGGAGCGCTTATTTTAGACTAGTAAATTGAATTCCTCATATTTTGGCATGAATGTGGGTTATAAACCACTAATCAGATTCTACCTGTGAAATACCTGTTTTTTACTTTCCTGCTACTGGTCGCCTGCAGTCCATCCGTTAACAAGACAGCAGTGAATGCCCAGAATGCCCGCCCCGCATGGCTCAGCGTAAAGCCTCAGACCGATTCTTATTTCGTGGGTATTGGACACTCAGCAAAAGGGTCAGTGAACAACTACGTACAGGAAGCGAAGAAGAGTGCCCTGGAAGATTTGGTCTCTGAGATCAAGGTTAACGTATCCTCAACGTCGGTGCTCACACAGATCGACAACAACAAGGAGTTTCGTGAGAAGTATGAGCAGATGATTCAGACCACAGCTGCGGATGAGATTGAGGAGTTTGAAGCTGCTGACTCATGGGAGGACGATAAAAACTACTGGGTATATTATCGGCTTTCGAAGCAGCGCTACCGTGAAATCAAAGAGCAGCAAAAACGGGATGCTGTTACCCTTGCACTGGATTATTTTACGAAGGCAAAACAATCTGAACGCGATCTAAACACTATCCAGGCCCTCGGATTTTACTATCAGGGATTCCGGGCCGTCGAGAAATATCTGGCTGAACCAATCACCCTGACCTTTGAGGGAAAAGAGATTATACTCACGAACGAGATTTATGCCAGTATGCAAAAACTGCTGGATGATATTCAATTGACCGCCAACCCCTCGCAGCTTTCGCTCAACCGTCGCGTCGCGCAGGGCAGCCAATCCGTTATGGTACATGCCGTCAGCAAGAGTTCCAAACGGATTATGTCGGATTTGCCGTTGAAAGCTCAATTTGATAAAGGATCGGGCGATGTGTTCCCAGACTACAAGACTTCGGTTGAAGGCCAGGCAAAGGTTCTGCTCACCAAGATCGGTTCACGTGAGTTGGAGCAGTCCGTGGGGGTAAGCGTTAATTTACTTTCGTTTGCAGGGGCAAACCCGTCACCCATTTTCGCATTGGTTTCCGCGAAAATGACGGTGCCGAAGGTGTCAATTATTTTGGAAGTGCAGCGACCGCTGGTATATGTCACGTCAGTAGAAAAGAACTTCGGTGCCCCCCGGGCCAATCAACAGATTACCAATAAGATTAAGAACTATTTGGCCAAAGAAGGCTTTGAGTTCACCGATCAGAAGGCAAAAGCAGAGCTATGGATGGATGTCACATCCGATTCTGAAAAGGGCGCTGTTTCCGGCAGCATTTATATCACCTACGTGACTAGTATCATCCAGGTGAGCACACTTAAAGACAGCAAGGAAATTTATGCCACAACCCTGGAGCGGATAAAGGGCTTCAGCCTGGATCACGACAGGGCCAGTCAGGAGGCATATACCAAGTCACTGGAGATCCTGGAGAAAGAAAAATTGCCTGAGCTCCTAAATGCTATTTTGCAATAATATGGCCTTTTCCCTTCAATTTTGACCCAATTCCTGAAAAAAGCGATGTGGCCTGTTAATTGCATTGTGTAACTTGCATACCAAATTATAAAACTGATATGAAAAATTTAATGCGTTTCTCCAGTGTATTGGCCATCGCAGCAGCGATCGCCGTATCCGGCTGTAAGTCAAAGGCACCCATACCTGATGGGGAAAAGGAAGTGGTAGTCCCCTGTTCGGGCGCGGAATTCTTTACAAATAGCAAAATCTTCCGTGCCAATTCCATCGGCGAAAGCATGGATCAAGTCACCTCTAAGAAGAAGGCGTTGACCAATGCGCGCAATGAACTGGCCCAGTCGATCCAGACTACGGTGAAGACCGTCACGGATAACTACACAAATTCCAGGGAAATGAATAAGCGTGAAGAGCTTGAGCAGCGATTTGAACAGTTGAACCGGGAGGTAGTTGAACAGACGCTTCAGGGTGTGCGAACAATCTGCGAGAAATTGGTACAGACCAAGGAGGGTAACTACAAAACCTACATCGCCATCGAACTTTCAGCCGACGACCTCGTGAAGCAGTATAACGAGCGCTTGAGCAAGGATGAACGACTGAAAATCGACTACGATTATGAGAAATTCAAGCAGACGTTTGATGCGGAAATGAACAAGAAGGCGAACAACTAGTTGCCTATAACACCATAAGGAATGCCTCTCCCACATCGGGAGGGGCGTTTTTTTTGCTGCTGTTCCCGGATTATTTAATAGACAGAATCGTATGGCAGGATACTCAGAAACTCCGCTTACCAAAAAACTGGGAATAAAACCAGGAGCAAGCATGCTCGTGCGAAATGAGCCTGAAGGGTACTGGAAATGGATTAGCCCATTACCAGAGCATGTTGTGGTCAAAACCAAAGCAGGGAAGACTGCTGTGGATTTTGTGCACATTTTCATGACATCGCTGAATGTCTACAAAAAGGAAGTGCTGCAGGCAAAGAAGACGGTGCACTCCGATGGCATGATCTGGGTTTCATGGCCAAAGCAGGCATCGAAAGTTCCCACCGACCTAAATGAAAACGTGATCCGGGATTTCGCACTGGCCAACGGATTGGTAGATATCAAAGTCTGTGCGGTGAACGAAATATGGTCTGGATTGAAATTGGTCGTCCCGGTCAAAGACCGAAAGAAAAAGGATAGCTAGTCAATACCCAGCGATTGCTGAATTCCTTCCAGCGATTGACCCTTGGTCTCTGGCAACACTTTCCATACGAAGATCAATTGAGCAAACATCATCAGGCTGAAGAAGGAAAATGCATAGGCGCCTCCAAATTCAGTGCCATTGGCGAGGATGGGAAACATCCAGGAGATGACGGCTGCCATTATCCAATGCGTAAAACTTCCTAAAGTCTGGCCCTTTGATCGGATACTGTTAGGAAATATCTCAGCCATAAATACCCAAATGACCGCACCTTGTGAAAAGGCAAAGAACGCGATGAAGCCAATCAGATAGATCATTACACCATAACCGCCTGCGGGACTGCCAAATAGTGTGTGACCCACCAGACCCAGAAATATGATCATGCCGAACGAGCCCGCGATCAAAAGGGTGCGCCTGCCAAATTTGTCGATGACCGCGATGGCCAATAGTGTAAAGATCATGTTGGTTGCGCCCACAGCAACGGCCTGAAGTAAGGCGCTGTCTTTCGTTAAGCCCGTCATTTCAAAAATTCGCGGAGCGTAATACATGATCGCATTAATGCCCGACAGTTGATTGAATGCCGCCAGCGAAACAGCGAGAAGAATTGGTTTTGAATACTTTTTTGAGAACAGCAGTTCGCTGCCTGTAGTTGTGTGGAGTGTGTTGCGAATCTGATTCACGGTGGATACCGGATCTTCCTCACCGACCATACGAAGTACTGTGGCGGCCTCTTGTTCACGCCCCTGTTTCATCAACCAGCGGGGGCTCTCCGGGACGAAAAAGACAAGCATGAAATAGCCGAAAGCGGGTATGGCCTGAACGCCCAGCATCCACCGCCAGGATTCTTCGCTAATTCCGTTTAAGAGGTAGTTCGAAATAAAAGCGATAAGGATTCCGAAGACGATATTGAACTGAAACAGCGCAACAAGCCTGCCTCGGTAAGCAGCAGGAGAAATTTCTGAGATGTACATGGGGCCAATGACTGAAGAAGCCCCTACGCCAATTCCTCCGAGAAACCGAAAAAATACAAATGGCAACCACGAGGAGGTAAGTGCCGTCGCCAGGGAGGTAACTAAATACAGGAGACCGATCGCCTGGAGCATCCGCTTTCTCCCATACCGATCTGCTGGAGCCCCTGCGGCCAGGGCACCGATCACTGTGCCTATAAGCGCGGCAGCCACCGTAAAGCCATGTGAAAAATTATCAAGCGACCAGAGCTGCTGAATGGATTTCTCCACGCCTGAAATAACTGCCGTGTCAAATCCAAAGAGAAAACCGCCGAGCGCGGCAACCAACGCGTAACGAAGGGCGGCTGGCCTGTGGCTCATTAAATCTTCAATGGGTC
>JANPES010000185.1:0-6111 GCA_031423035.1 Cyclobacteriaceae bacterium
TAATCACAAAAAGAACGATCGCGCGAATTATTTTTGTGGCTTTTGTCATGCGTGTGAATTGAAAAGAGAGGCCACAAACGTGACCTCTCTGGTTTGACTATTATTGAAGAGGACGGTAATTCAGACCGAGGTCAAGCGCAACGGCCTGGATTCCTCCAAACTGGCCGCCGTTCCATGCATAAACACCGAGTTCACGAATGAAAAACCCAAAGTCGTAGGCGAAATCTCCGCCGGATACGGTGAGCATGTCATGGTGATTAAGTTGAATGAATTGTTCACTGAGTTTCATATAGAATGTTGGTTAGTGGTTACTGGAATTATTGTTCAGGCTGCTCGGGTGATCCGCTTAGTCCTTGTTTGAAATGATCCCAATGCGAAAGTACCTGGAAGAGCGCGCCTCCGAATAGGATGGGTACATACCAGGCTACGCCGCCGCTTATGCGACGACATGCTGCAGGGTCCATTTCCTGGAAGGTTGTGGCGGAGTTTGAAAGTCGATTCATGTTTCAAGATGTTAGTGATAACCAGAAATCTGTCTGGCACAGCTGGCCCCGGCCGGAAACCATGTGACGAATGTGGGCTATGATGCTTGTAATTGCAAGAGGCAAGGACAAGTCGTACGGATAACCAGACAGTCAATCAATAGGAAATGGTGCGTGGTGGTTATGGTTTTGAGTTCTGAGAATATCCAGGTAGATAAATGTTGAAATATCGAATATCAAATTTCGAAGTGGACCCCACCTTAGCCGTACTACGAGCCAGGTCAGCGGGCACACACCTCAACACTTCAGCACGTAAACACCTCAACATCTCACTGTCTCATTTCCCCAGCAAGAACCCCAATGGAATATCCAGCCTTTTCTTCCACGCCTTCTCACTGTGATCCTCACCAGGGAATTCGCGGGTCATCCAGTGCTTGGATGTCCAACCGCTGGATTTCATCACCTCATCTACGTTTGCCTGAAGCGGAGGATACAGCGCGTCAAGGGTGGCCGTGCCGTAGTCAAAGTAAATCTTATGCGTTTTGGGATTGGGAAGGTTTGACTTGAGGTAATTGATGAATGATTTCGGAATGGGGTTATTCTCGACAGTGAAGATCCCCGGCCAGTGTGTGGACAGGCACGCAGCGCCTCCGAAGACTTCGGGGTACTCGCAAATGGCATACATCGAAATGAGGCCACCCATGCTGCTGCCGGCGATGAAGGTGTTTGCTCGGTCTTTGCGGGTAGAAAAAGTTTTGTCTATGTAGGGTTTTAGTTCGGTGACAATGAATTTCAGGTAGTTGTCGGATTTCACTTTCGTTCCACCGAAAATGGCTGCACCGTTCATGCGGACTGAATGGTAAATCGTATCCCGTTCGGCGGGTGTGAGCGACTCGAATGGCTTCTGAGGGAAGTAGTCAGCGTGGCGAATGGAGGAGATATTCCATATTCCCACGACAATGAAGCCCTTTATCCTTCTTTCCCTGACCATCCAGCTCACCACATCGTCCACATCCCAGGACTGTTTGTTCCACGTCAGCGTGGAGTCGAACAGCATTTGCCCGTCATGCATGTAAAGGACAGCGTATTTCTTCCTGGGGCTGTAATCTGCAGGGACCCAGACGTCGACATTACGGGGCTGGACATAGCCAGAAGCAAAGTTTTCGATCCGGGTGATTTTGCCAGAAACGACGGAGGGTAGTTGAGCGTGGGCGTCGATCAGGAGCGAAGCCAGGGCAATCGACAGGAAGGGTCTGATCAAAGGGTAGTGGTTTGAACACAGCAATATTGAAAATTGAATACCGAATGTCAAAGCGCTTGGGAAGAATTTTGCTTTCACTTGCTAGGTTGAATATGCGTTTGAGGGTACTGGCCTCACCCCCGGCCCCCAACCAGAGGAGAGGGGAGGAACACGCGTCTGATGATAATTTTCAAATTGCTAATTTGCATATCGAATCACCGAATCGATTCACCCCACAATCGGGTTCAACTCCGTATCATGACCTCCCCAACCACCGCCCCCGGGCACCAGGTATTCCAATCATCAATCTGGTTCTTGTTTTCCGGCTGTTTCAGTTTCATGTCTTTGTCCATGTAGATCGCGGTCATCACCCTTCGGATTTGATTTGTTGTATTGGCTCCTGCACGGTGAAAGATCCAACCGAAGTGAAAACTGACTTCGCCAAGGTCAAAAGATTCAATGATGTGGGGGTAGTCGGTGACGCGGAGACGCTGCTGGATGGCGACTTCACTTTCGTCGCTGATCTTCAGGTCACGGCCCTCGACGATCTGGTGACTGCCGGCGCTGAATTCCAAAGGACCAATTTCTAGGGGTACGGCGTGGAGCGGAGTCACGGTCTTATCGGTCTCCAGCGGCCAGTAGTATTGGTCTGCATGCCAGGGCGTGATGCCCCCGCCGCCTTCTTTGAAGAGCGCCTGGTCGTGGTAGATACGTACGCCGGAAGTTTCCATGAGCCCCGACAGCGATGCCAGCAAGGCGCTTGCTAAAGACTAGTTCCCGGATGTCGCCATCTTCGCGCCACAGGTTGAAGATCTGGAGGAAGGCCTTGTCATACGTGTCGCGTACATCCGGCTTAGGCTTTTCCTTACTCTTTTCGGCAACCTTGGCCCCGATGTTCTTGTTATAGTAATCAAGAACCGACTTGCTGAAGACATTTTTAATTTTAAGGTATCGGTGCTTCTGGAAGTATTCGATCTGCTCGTGGGTGAGCGGGTACTCGCTCTTGAGTTCCTGGCGAATGGAAGTGGCGATCATAAAGCTCGGAAGTCTTCTTTCCAATTGTAGAGAAAACTGCATTTATATGTGAATACGTTTAATCAGAGCCAAAAAGGTCACTTGACTGAAGACTGCCCCAGCCCCTGTAGAGAATTATCCCCCACCTGTTCTACTCTACTCTATAATAATATTAGGAGCAAGTCAACTGAGGCTTGCAAGCTGGCTGGCACTGTTTTTTGAGTGAGTTGGGGACAACTAAACGATAAAACCATGAACAAGACAGAAATGATGGGCAACTGGAGTATCCTGAAGGGTAAGCTAAAGCAAAGGTATGCCGAGCTCACGGACGACGATCTTACTTATGTAGAGGGTGCAGAAGACGAACTCTTCGGGCGCCTTCAGGTCAAACTAGGCAAAACGAAGCAGGAGATCCTGGATTCGGTAGAAAAAATCATCGACAAAACCCTTTAATCAACCAACATGAAAGTATTTATTCTCGTACTGGGCGTAGCAAGCGCCTTTATTAGCTGTGACTCGCAAGAGCGCACACGTCTTCAATTGAAGACCGATTCCCTGACTTATGCTTTGGAAGAAAGCAAAAAGGCGGAAACGGCCTTAAACGAGGTCGGCATCCTGCTGGACTCCATCGATATCAGTCGTCATGCATTGCAGGCGAATGTCATCGAAGGGATTACGTATGCTGACTATATAAGCCGCTTGGAGGCAATTAATACGCACATCAAAACCACACAGGCCAAATTGACTGCGATGGAAGCCAATGCGAAGAGCTCAAGGCGTTCTTCGGCAGCTACAATCAAGAGGCTGAAGGCTGATCTGGAAGCGCGTTCCAATGAACTTCTCGAACTTCAATTGAACATTGTTGCGTTGCGTGAGCAGAACAAGGTACTCTCTGCGCGGCTGATTCAGAAAGACTCCATTGTGTCGAGCCGGGATGAATTGATTCGCATGAAAGCAGCCGATGTGGCATCCCTGGAAGAGCTCGTTCAGGACATCAACGAGCAGAACAGGATCAAGGTAGGCAACCTGTACTATGCGCAGGCAGCAGCCCTTGAGGAGGCAGCCAAGCGAACCAAGTTCGCCCCCCGCAAGAAGAAAGATACCAAGCGTGAAGCGCTTGAATTGTACAGACTGGCCTATTCACTGGGCAATGAGGCAGCTCTGGAGAGGATTTCCGTTCTCGAGAAAGATCTGTCGTAACATACAGAGCCGTATAATTGAAAAAGCCTCGACGAAAGTCGGGGCTTTTTTTGGTTTTTGGTTTTTGGTTTTATGGTTGCTGGAGCTCCAGTATCCAGCAACCAGTATCTAGTATCCAGCCCCCGTCAGAAACTCAACACCTTTTCCAAACTATACACCGACTTCAGCCCCGAGAGTATCGACTTCCACCAGTAGCTCGGCAACCCGGCTTGTGGGTTGCGCTTCCACTGGATGATGCCGGTGCGCTTGTATTTCTGGTCCGTACGGTCCATGTTATTCTGAACCATCGTGTTGATCAGGAGTGTTACCAGCCTATTGGTTGAGCGCTTCTTATTGTGAAGTACGCTATGCACTTTCAGGTTGGTATACCGCAAGTCGAGCTCTCCGGTGGCTTGCTGGTCATCGTATTGAAACGCCAGCTTTAGCGACTGCAGCTCCCCGGACTGGATCTCCAAACTGGCGAGGGGCAGCAACATCCGGTTGATTGACCGCATAGAAAAATTTGATAGGGTTGCCTGTACGGAGTTTGGTATTCCCGGTGCCATCGGGAAGACGAAGCGGGCATCCAGATTACCGGTATCCATGAAGCGCGTGTTGACCTGCATGACGCTTTCCCCAACGGAATCGGTCGTTATATTGGCTATCGTTGCTATGATGCCATTGAAACTGATCGTGCCGGGGACACCGCCAGTTTCCGGAACCTCCTCATAGGTAACTGAGCTGGGCGAGAGATTGAGTGAATCGATACTTAGCGCGAACGCTAGCTTATGCATGAAGGTCTTAGGCAGTATGCTTGGCGCTCGTGGTGCGTTGGGGAACCGCTTGTCGCGGTAAATGTCAAGCCTGAAGCTCAGGTCAATACGATGTATCGCAAGCGCGGTTGGCAACGACTCGCTGATGGTGACCCCGCCCATGTCGATGCGGGGAATGGTGCATTGTATCTGATCGGTTTGATGCCTGGAATACTGGGCAAAGGCCAGTCGGTCCAGAGTAGGTACCATGCGAACGGAATCAACACGGATGGACCGCTCAGACATGGAATAAGTGAATTTCTTTACGCTGAAGGCATAAAATTGAGTTGGTAAATCGACTTCTACTGATTTCGCTTCGACGCCACCTACGTTCCAATGCAGGGAATCAAGGTGAAGCCCACCAATTTGTAATTCGTCAATGGCAATGTCCAGTATGGTGGTAAGGTATTTTTCACAGCGGTTATTGATCAACGTCACCGTACCTGAGTCTATCCGGAGAAGGTGGACTTCAATTCCTTTGAGGAAACCTGGGGCAGTCGCCTCTTCTTGTTGCTGGACTTTGCGTTTTGCATAGGTGATGTGTGGTTTGACGGCCACAAGGGATTCAACAACCAGTTTGTGATTCAGGAGAAGGGGAAGTAGACGGATTCCCTCGGCAATGATTTCCTTAGCGACAGCGGTCGAATGGCATACAGAATCCATACCCAAGTCTTGTGTCTCGATCCCAGAAAGGCGAAAACTCCCGGCCCAGGGATTAATGTCGAGGTCCTTGTAGGTGAGTGTAATACCCGATTCACGCAACGATTCAATTTGTGCCACAAACTGTTTTTCAATCTGCCAAAAGGCGATCCACCGACCTCCAACAAATATTATGGTCACAACGACAGAGATGAACAGTGCGATCTTTATGGTTTTTCTCATGGATATTCTCGATGTCGGTTGCTTTGTAACAAATCGAGTCAGGCACTTGCCTGACTCTTGTTTTATTAGAACGCTGTTTAGAAACTCAAAAAGTATAGCGGATGCCTAATCCTCCCCAACTATTTGCGAAGCCCCGGTTGGAACCAAATTCAAAGGAAGGTTGCCAGTCAAGCGAAAGGTTGATTGGCGCACCATTGAATTTATAGTCCAGTCCGATCACGCCATCGATTCCGATATAAGTACCAGGCCCGTAGTAGTATCCGTTGCCGTTGTTGTAATAGTTATTGTCGTAATTGTCATTGTAGAAGCCAACATGTGCTCCAGGGCCGACATACCATTTCAGGCCTGGGGCTCCTTTAAAGTCAAAATGGTATTCATAAAGTGCAGTGATCCGTACGCCGCCGCGCCAGAAATAGCCTATGCCTTCGAGGGCCCGGTTAGTTCTGACAAAGTGCTTGAGGCTTATGCCGCCCCCGTCTCCCCAGACCTTTACGCCCAGCGC
>JANPES010000186.1:0-6006 GCA_031423035.1 Cyclobacteriaceae bacterium
GGCAGCGCGTTCAGCTCTCCCGGCATCCGGACAGGCCTTATACGTTAGACTACATTTATGAAATTACTGCGGATTTTATCGAGCTCCACGGCGACCGCAATGTAGGGGACGACAAAGCGATGGTGGGTGGGCTCGCCACGATTGAAGGGCAAACATTTATGGTGATCGGCCAGCAGAAAGGCCGGAATACCAAGCAACGCCAGATGCGGAATTTCGGGATGGCAAATCCGGAAGGATATAGAAAGGCCCTCCGTCTGATGAAGATTGCCGAGAAGTTTAACAAACCGATTATCACCTTCATTGACACGCCGGGTGCATTCCCGGGTCTGGAGGCGGAAGAACGAGGGCAGGGTGAGGCCATTGCCCGCAATCTGAAAGAGATGTTTATGCTGAAAGTGCCGGTCATTTGCATTGTGATCGGAGAGGGTGCTTCCGGAGGCGCGTTAGGTATTGCCATTGGTGATCGTGTATTCATGTTGGAAAACACCTGGTATTCCGTCATTTCGCCAGAGTCATGTTCTTCAATTTTATGGAGAACATGGGATTACAAAGAGCAGGCTGCCGAAGTATTGAAATTGACCGCCAAAGACATGAAGGAACTTCGCCTCATCGATGGAATCATCAAAGAACCCCTGGGTGGCGCACACACCGATATGAAGTGGATGTCAACTGAATTGAAGCGCGTTATTCTGGAAACAGCGAAGATCCTTTCCGCTTTGTCTCCTCAGGAGCGCATCCAGCAACGCATTGAAAAGTTTACTTCCATGGGTGTTGTAAAGGAGTAATCCATACACGGGAAGAATAAACATCCGGTTGACTGTTAACGCGAATCTGGCAATGAAACTGCATACGATCAATACCGGCTTCTTTAAGCTCGACGGCGGGGCGATGTTTGGCGTGGTGCCCAAATCCCTTTGGCAAAAGCTAAACCCTCCGGACGCCTACAACCTTTGTTCCTGGGCGATGCGTTGCCTGCTGATTGAAGACGGAAATCAATTGATTCTGATCGATAACGGGATTGGCGACAAGCAGGATGCAAAGTTCCTCAGTTACTATTATCTCCACGGCGATGACAACCTGATTAAATCGCTGGGGTCATCAGGATTTTCTCCGTCAGATGTTACTGAGATGTTTTTGACGCACCTTCACTTTGATCATTGCGGTGGAGGCGTGCGCCGAGAAAACGAAAAATTGGTGCTCACTTTTCCGAAAGCAACGTACTGGACAAATCCGGAACACTGGCTTTGGGCCACCGAGCCCAATGCAAGAGAGAAAGCCAGTTTCCTGAAGGAGAACATTTCACCCATGCAGGAGAGCGGGCATCTTCGCATGGCTTACTCGGATCAGCCTTCTCCGTTGCCCTTGATGGACCTCCTCTTTGTCTCAGGCCACACCGAGAAGATGATGCTGCCCATGATTCCTTATAAAGGAACAACGGTGTGCTACATGGCCGATCTGATTCCTTCGGTGGGGCACATCCCGGTGCCCTACGTAATGGGTTACGACACGCGACCGCTCCTGACTATGGATGAGAAAGATAAGTTCCTGCAATTGGCCGCAGACAACAAATATGTTTTGTATTTTGAACATGACCCGATACATGAGTGCTGCACAGTCAAGCATACCGAAAAAGGTGTGCGGGTGGATAAGACCTTCGCATTGGCTGACCTCTAGGGAATACACATGAGAGATATCGGGCTCGTCCTTTCCGGTGGTGGTGCGCGGGGAGCTGCGCACATTGGCGTGATACAGGCCTTGGAAGAGTTCGGAATTAAAGTCACAAGAATTTCAGGTACCAGCGCCGGATCTATTGTCGGTGCGCTCTACGCCCAGGGATATACGCCGAAGGAAATGCTGGAGATCACCAGCCAGGTCACTGTTCTCAATTCCGTTCGCCCTTCACTTGCTCCGGGCGGGTTACTTCGCATGGATGGGTTAGGGCAACTTCTTAGAAACCGGCTGCCCGTTGATTTCTCAAAACTGAAAATCCCGTTAACAATTGCCGCCACGGAGATAAGGCAGGGGAAAGTGATATATTTTGACTCAGGTGAACTGGTTCCGGCCATCTTGTCGTCGTGCAGCATTCCCGGTGTGTTTAGCCCAATGGCTTTTAACGGCAATTTGTATGTTGACGGTGGCTTGCTGGATAACTTGCCGGCCAGGGCCCTTCATGGGAAATGTGACTTTCTGATCGGGTCACATTGCAACAAAGTAAGCTCGTCATTTGACGTCACCAACATGAAGCTGGTCATTGAGCGAAGCCTGCTTATGGCTATCGGGGCTAATACGCTGCAAAGCAAGAACCTATGCGACCTTGTCATTGAGCCCAGCGGGCTGGATAAATACAGTAGTTATGATATTGGGAAAGCGAAAGAGATTTTTGACCTTGGGTATAAATTCACAATAGAGAACTTCAAGCAAACACATTTTGAAAAGAAACTGGGCTAATGGCAAATGAACTGACTTTCCAGGAGGAGATCGTAAGGGGGATTCCGGATGAACTTCCCGAGCCTCAACCATGGGACGATTCGGTGAGTCATGCCCCTCGCCGAAAGGACCTGCTTTCAGTGGCGGAGAAGAAACTCGCGATCATGAACGCCTTGCGGTATTTCCATCCCCGCCATCACGGAATCCTTGCTTCCGAATTTTATGAAGAGCTCAAGGCCTTTGGCCGGATTTACATGTATCGGTTCCGGCCCACATACGCCATGCACGCGCGCCCTGTTCATGAATACCCCCACCGATCACAGCAGGCAGCAGCCATTATGCTGATGATTCAGAATAACCTGGATCCCGCTGTAGCCCAGCATCCACATGAGTTGATCACCTATGGAGGCAACGGGGCTGTCTTCCAGAATTGGGCCCAGTATGTGCTCACGATGAAGTACCTGGCCACCATGACCGACTTGCAGACACTTCATATGTACTCGGGTCATCCAATGGGACTTTTTCCTTCTTCCAAGGGTGCGCCGCGTGTGGTGGTTACCAATGGGATGATGATTCCGAACTACTCCCGCCCCGACGATCTTGAAAAGTATAATGCCATGGGGGTAACCCAATACGGTCAGATGACCGCGGGTTCTTATATGTATATCGGGCCACAAGGCATTGTTCATGGCACAAACATCACGTTGTTAAATGCAGGCCGAAAGATTGCCAAACGGGGAGAAGGACTGGAGGGCAAGCTGTTTGTTTCCTCAGGCTTGGGTGGGATGAGTGGAGCTCAGGCCAAGGCTGGTAAAATTGCCGGATGCATATCTGTGATTGCAGAAATAAATCCAAAGGCTGCACACAAGCGGCATGAGCAGGGCTGGGTGGATGAGTTGACCGATAATATGGACATACTTGTCAAGCGCGTAGCGGAAGCAAAACGAAACCGTGAAGCCGTCTCGCTGGCTTACCTTGGCAATATTGTAGATGTGTGGGAGCGATTTGCATTTGAAGAACTGCATGTGGATCTGGGGTCTGATCAGACTTCGCTGCACAACCCATGGTCTGGAGGATATTATCCGGCGTCTTTGTCATTTGACGATGCCAACAGAAAAATGGTTGAGGACCCTGAGGTGTTCAAGCAAGAGGTTCAGGATTCCTTACGCCGGCAGGTTACAGCCATTCATCATCATGTTGCCCGCGGAACTTATTTCTTTGACTATGGAAATGCTTTTTTGCTGGAGGCATCCAAAGCAGGCGCCGATGTGATGTCTGACGATGGGCTGACCTTCAAATTCCCTTCCTACGTTCAGGATATTATGGGGCCGATGTGTTTTGATTTTGGGTTCGGCCCATTCCGTTGGGTGTGCACTTCCGGCAAGCCGGAAGATTTGGATGTCACGGATGCACTGGCGGCAGAAGTTCTGGGGGACTTGTTGAAGACCTCGTCCGATGAAATAAAATCCCAATTGAAGGACAACCTAGAGTGGATTCGAAACGCAAAGGAGAATAAACTGGTCGTGGGTTCACAGGCGAGGATCCTGTATGCCGATGCGGTGGGCAGAGTTCGCATTGCCGAGGCGTTCAACTTGGCTATCCGCGAAGGAAGAATTGGTCCAATTGTTTTGGGCCGCGATCATCATGATGTATCGGGTACGGATAGCCCGTACCGGGAGACATCCAACATCTATGACGGATCACAGTTTACGGCAGACATGGCAATTCACAACGTCATCGGTGATTCTTTCCGTGGGGCTACCTGGGTATCGATTCATAACGGCGGAGGTGTCGGTTGGGGCGAGGTGATCAACGGGGGATTTGGCATGCTCCTGGATGGGACTGTGGACACCGACAGGAAGGTAAAGAGTATGTTGTCGTTTGATGTGAACAATGGAATTGCCCGTCGTTCGTGGGCCCGCAACAGCGGTGCAATGATTACTGCGGACCGAGCCCAGAAGTTGGCGGACGATCTGCAGATTACGATACCTCACCGGGCCGATGACAAGGCCATCGATGCGCTCTTTGGTTAGGGATTTCCAGTTGCTATTCATTTGACGATGCTTCGACCGCTCTACTTGCTATTATTTAAGATCTTCGGATGGAAGATTAACGGGAAGTTGCCCGACGGATATCCGAAGTACATCCTTGCCGTAGCCCCACACACCAGCAATTGGGATTTTCCGGTTGGCCTTGCGACGCGCAGCATTTTGCGCATTAAGAACGCCCAATTCTTGGGGAAGAGTCAATTATTTAAGCCCCCGATTGGCTGGTTTTTTCGAATGCTCGGCGGTCACCCGGTTGACCGGAGCAGCAGCCATGATATGGTGGACCAGGTTGTCAGGATCTTCGCTATGCATGAGAAGTTTATCCTGGCTATGGCACCGGAAGGAACCCGGAAAAAGGTAGCCAAGCTGCGAACAGGATTTTATTTTATTGCAAAAGGAGCCCACGTTCCGATTGTACCTGTGGGCTTTAACTTTGGAAAAAAGGAAATCGCTATTGGTCAGCCGTTGATTCCCGGGGACAACCTTGAACTGGATATGGAAACCCTTTTGGCGTTTTACCGCACCATTCAAGGCAAGAACCCGGAACTTGGGGTGGCATGATTTTTTTAGATACGCAAAAGGTAAATCACCATACGCGTACTAAAACCAAATCAAAATGAACAAAATCAAAATTTCAATTACCGCACTACTCGTGATGCTGAGCATTGGGGCTGCCGTTGCGCAAGCAGCAGTTTCATTGGGGGTAAAGGGAGGACTGAACTTCGCCAATGTAAATGCGGATTCCCCAGGTACTGCCTTTGCCAGCAGAACAGGTTATCATCTGGGAGCCTTCCTTTCAGCAAAATTCGCAAAACTGGCGATCCAGCCTGAGATCGTTTACTCGCAGCAAGGAATGAACTTTACAATCAATGGCGGCTCAAGCGTTGATCAGAACTTTAGTTATGTCAATATTCCGATCATACTGAAATTGTATCTCGTTGGAGGACTTAACCTTCAGGCGGGGCCACAGTTTGGTTTTCTGACCAGTGCTGCGCGTGGTGGAGTTGACGTCAAGAGCCTTTACAAGTCTTCGGATTTCAGTGTTGCCCTTGGTGCCGGCCTTGATATCAGTAACATCACTATTGATGCCCGTTACAACATGGGTATTTCAGAAATTAATGATGAGGCCGGTTCAGATGCAGTCAAGAATCAGGTTTTTCAACTTTCTCTGGGATTCAAACTATTTAACTTCGGCAGCTAAGAAACAAGATACCAGAATAAGCCGCTGGGAATACCCCGGCGGTTTTTTTGTAATAAACGTGAGACACACCTTCCGTAATTATCGGTCTGAAGCAGTTCTTCTTTCGTCTGTGCGCGAAAAAGCATCTTTAAATTTGATAATTTTTAAAAAACTAATCAGTTACCTACTTTTGCTGCCTGGTATTTATGAAAGCAAATCTAAAAACTGACTTCTATGAACAAAATCAAATTAGCAATTTCAACTTTACTTGTTGTCCTTGGTATCGGTGCGGCGATGGCGCAGGCATCTGTATCACTTGGATTGAAGGGCGGATTGAACTTCGCAAATGTA
>JANPES010000187.1:0-5613 GCA_031423035.1 Cyclobacteriaceae bacterium
CCTGCCCCGGGTAGGAACAATTCTTAACCTGACACTTCAGGTGGCAGCAAACCTCGCGGTGCTCGCTGAACCTTTCCTGCCATTCACGGCAAAAAAATTGAGCGATATGCTCATCCTGAAGAAGTTGACTTGGGAGGAAACGGGTTCCGTAGAATTGTTGCCTGCAGGTCACGCACTGGGAACATCCAGCCTGTTGTTTGAAAAAATTGAGAACCCTGTCATTGAAGCACAAATTCAGAAACTGATGGATACAAAACCTCCTGACACGACGCCGGGCAAAGAGCCGGTGAAACCATTGAAGCCCGAAGTAACGATTGATGACTTTGGGAAGCTCGACATTCGAATCGGCAGGGTTACTGCTGCCGAGAAAATGGAGAAATCCAATAAACTTCTTAAACTCACGGTGAACAGTGGACTGGATACACGGACTATTCTGAGCGGCATTGCGCAATATTATACTCCAGAGGAAATGGTCGGGAAGCAGGTGACCTTTATCGCCAACCTGGCACCACGTAAGATGATGGGATTGGAATCGCAAGGGATGATTCTAACGGCAACAGATGCAGAAGGAAAAGTAAAACTCCTTCAGCCTTCCGGCGAAGTGGACCCTGGTGCCGCGATAAGCTAGGCAGCCTTACACTAGATCAACAGCAGTATATCTTTCAGTCCCCAACCTGACTAGCTGCCGGCTGAATAGCGCGGAATGGGGGAATAGTGAATCTGAAACTTGGCCACAACTAATCCGTTGACTGTGTATATTTGCCATTCGTTTTTCCACGCCAGCAATAAAATCAGCTCAAAATGAAAAGAACACTATCCAAGATGCTCATCCTTTCGGCCCTTGTTGTCGCTTGTTCGACAGAGAAAAAGGAGGACAACACAAGGCCATTGGTTTCGGGATTGATACGCGAGAACATGGATACTACGGTCAGGCCCGGCGACAATTTCCAGATGTATGTAAATGGATCCTGGATCAAGAACACCGTGATTCCTGCAGACAAGTCCAGCTATGGAGTCGGGAGAATGGTACACGAGCGATCACAGGAAGACGTGAAGAAAATCATTGAGGAAGCCTCTGCGGTGACGCAGCCGGTGGGCACGGATGAGCAGAAAGTAGGAGATCTCTATGCGTCGTACCTTGATATGAAACATCGGGATGAATTGGGGATTGTGCCCCTTACTCCTGAATTTCAAAAGATTGACGCCATCGCGAATCAAAAGGACCTTGCGGATTATTTTGGCTATGCTGGCGTCTACGGATACGGAAGCCCATTTGCCATGTTTGTGGATTCCGATATGAAGAACCCAACTGAATACGCCCTTTACACTTTTCAAGCAGGCTTGGGTCTTCCTGACCGCGAATATTATCTCAGCGACACGGAAAAATTTCCCGAGATCCGAAAAGCGTATGTTGACCACATCAGCAAGATGCTTGAGTTGGCAGGATTAGCGAATGGAAAAAAACTTGCCGCTGACATCATGGCCCTTGAGACGGCTATTGCAGCAAAGCATATCAAGAAGGAGGAGACCCGGGATATGGTCAAAATGTACAATAACTACCCGGTTGATTCCCTTGATAACGTGTTGTCGAAAGTGGAGTTCAGGCAGGTTCTCGATGGAAGCGGGGTCACCGGCCTTGAGCGCATCGTCATCTGTCAGCCCACGTTTGTACTGGCGTTGAACGACTTGATTCCTGCTACAAAATTGGACACATGGAAGGCTTATCTCAAATGGAATGTCATAAACTCCCTTTCAAACCAGCTGACCTCAGCATTGGATGAGCAGGATTTCAAATTCTTTGGTACGGTGCTGACCGGGAGAACAGAGCAGCAACCGGCCTGGCGCCGCGGGGTTGATGTAGTGAATGGCAACCTGGGCGAAGTCGTCGGCAAGGTATATGTCAAGAAGCATTTTCCAGCCGAAGCAAAGGAAAGGATGACCAAGTTGGTCGGAAATCTAATCGAGGCATATAAGTCCAGCATCAACGAACTGGATTGGATGGGTGCGGAAACCAAGATGCAGGCCCTCGATAAGTTGTCCAAGTTCACCCCCAAGATCGGGTACCCGGACAAGTGGAAAGATTATAGTGCCGTTGCCATCACAAAGGATAACCTGGTGGCCAATATTCAGAGTTCACAATTGGCGAACCACAAGGAGCAGGTCGGCCGGATCGGAAAGCCCATTGACAAGACAGCATGGCAGATGACGCCGCAGACGGTCAATGCGTATTATGATCCCACCAAGAATGAAATTGTATTCCCTGCCGCGATCTTGCAGCCTCCTTATTTTGATCTGAACGCCGATGATGCAGTTAATTATGGGGCAATCGGGGCCATCATCGGTCATGAAATCGGGCATGGGTTTGATGACCAGGGCAGTACGTTCAACGGTGACGGTGTGCTGAAAGACTGGTGGACGGAAAAGGATAAGGAGGAATTCAAGAAGCGGACTTCCGCATTGGTGAGCCAATACAATGAGTTCAAAGTATTCCCGGACTTGAATGTCAATGGAGAATTTACTTTGGGCGAGAATATCGGAGACCTTGGCGGTTTGAGCATAGCCCTCAAAGCATACAAAATGAGTTTGAACGGCAAGGAAGAGCCCGTCATGGACGGATTCACCGGAACGCAGCGTGTTTTCATGGGATGGGCGCAGGGATGGTTGAACAAGGCCCGCGAGCAATCACTGCGGATGCAGGTCAATACAGATCCCCACTCACCGGCGTTATTCAGGGTGAATGGCGTTGTGCGGAACATTCCGGCCTTCTATGATGCGTTTGGCATCAAGCCGGGTGACTCGCTTTACCTGGCCCCTGATAAGCGCGTGAAAATTTGGTGAGTCACCAAATAGCACTCAGGCAGTTGATTTCAAGGATTGCACTGCCAAATCGCTATTTGGATTTCAGATGGTCCCAGTTGATCAGCACATTCCATACCAGCGGAGCATCGTGGTGATTGAGATACCGATGGAGCGGATCAAATGTAAATGCGATCACGCGACCGGCGCCTGAGGGAACATTGAAAATGCTCCCCTGGCCGATGATCGTTTGCTCATTGCGCACCATTCCGGAGAGCACGTAGGGAATCTCCTTCGGCTTGTCTTCCTTCTTGTCTTTCTTCGCCTCTTTCCGATCGGGCATTCCCATGATCGGGCCCGTGTATTCCTCTTCGTCTTTCAGTGGCTTATTGCCGTACTGCAGCAGAATCATACCGCGGTTGACTTTATCCACCTGAAACAAGGGACCGTTGCCACGGTAAATGGGAAACGTTTCGGGGAAACCATATAACACAGGATGCCCGGGTTTGCGTGCCTTGACTTGTACGATCGACCCCGGATGAAATAGCCCTCCCGCATTATAAGATTCCAGCTCACGGGCAATCCCCGTCTCGGCCAACACCTGTGTGGAATTGTCAAGCGAAACCAGTACACCTCCCGCGTCAACAAATTGTTTGAGTTGTTCCATCCCTGGAAATCCTGGACCCCCCGTCATGTCAGGTGTTGAGTCCGGATAACCATGCGACGGGAACTCTGGCGTCTTGGTATACGGCATGGGCCCGAACTTCTTCTCGATCTCATGGATGAACCTGCTGGTATTCCCTCCTGTTCTTGGAATGAGAATGACATCAAATCGTTTGCGCAACTCTCCCGCCCGCAGATCATCCTTGTCGATCGACGTATAGGGAATACCACGTTGCTCAAAAGTATACCGTGACCAGCCCTCATCCTGGGTTCTGTACCAGGTGTGATAAATGGCGACGCGCGGCAGGGTAACGTTGTGCTGCCGGGCTGTGGTGGGGGCAGATTTTACGCCAATCAGGTCAAGACTGAATTGTGTGCTGATGGAAGTGGCCTGATCTTTTGTAATGCCTTTGAAAAGCACCGATCCGGCCGACAGCGTATCTTTTTGTCCGGAAATTGCCGTTGTGCTGTCAAGTACAGCAAGCGACGCGTTCTTGTTCTGGGCCTTGATCCAATACATCGCCGAGAGTACCGTGTTCTGCGCTTTGTAATTGAGTACATACGTGCCTTCTCCTTCTACCTTTCCAGAATATTTTGCGTCAGCGGTCAGCATCTTCAGTTCTGCCAGGTTGTAGGTCACGCTGTCTTCCGCTTTCACATCAACTCCGTACATCAGACCCAGCGTCCAGGCGATGTCATCATAAGGAGGGAACTTGGCTTCCTTGGGATAGTTCTGCTTGGTAAGAAGTGAGACAGCCAGGTTTCTATACGGTTGATCCAGCAAGACAACATAGTCACCTTCCTTCTTTCCTGTTTCAGCGCGGTGGACTTCTATTCCTTGTGCCCGCAACTGGTTGACCAGGTAGGCGGCCATGGCCGGATCGCGTTGGCTTTTTGGAACGACAAACGCTCTTGGTTTCTCTTCTTTGCCTTTCCGGATATTGTTAACGCCCTTCTGATAGAAATTGGTGAGCAGAAGTTTGCTGTTGGTTGCCATATAAGAAAGCGAACCGATGGTAGCGGCTTCCATGTAGTTAATGTTATTCCGCGACGACCATTTTACCCAGGGTGTTGTCGGATCGGGCCGATACCATTCCTTGCTGGTGACAAGGTCTCCGGCATATTTTTCTTCGGAAAGATTTCGCAAATAGGTATTGGCGCCGGCATTTCCAAAGGTCTCATAGAATCGACCGATGGAGTTGTGATTGTTCGCCACCCAGATCCCGTATCCCGGCCACCAGCCGTCGTAGAACGCCCACGTAAAAGCGCCAGGCAATCCCTGCGCGGCCAATGTCGTTACGTCGTGATTGGCCATCACTTGCCATTCTCCTACGGTGATCGGATCGATGGTCTCATTGTAAGGACCGGTTCCGGTAGACATATAAATGAGTGGAACGGATTCGTGCAAGTCAAGCATCACCGTTGGGTGCCATTCGTAGTAGCTCTTAAAAATTGCTTTGGTGATTTGCTGGGAAATCTGGACCGTCACGGTTATTGTCGTGGTAGACATACTTTCCCCAGTAGGGGGGAGAAAAGGGAAAGTCTTCTTCGAAATCTGTCCGGGCTTTGGTGTATCTATAATACCAGTCGACCTGCTTGTCGCGCCCATCGGGTTCTGAAACCGGATTGATCAGGATAATGATGTTGTTGCGGATGGTCTTGATATCATCCGCCTGACTGGTGACCAGCCGATAGGCCAATTCCATGAGCATTTCTGGCGAACCCATTTCCGGGCTATGAAGTCCGCCGTTGAGGTAGTACACGGGCTTGCTGTCTGCAGTGATTTTGGCTACATCCTGACTTCCGACCTTCCTTGGGTCGGCCAGGAGATCCAATTGTTTCTTATAATGATCAAGGCGCTTCATCGCATCATCGTTTCCGATGATCACCAGTTGAATGGGCCGGCCTTCTTCCGTGGTTCCGACCTGTTGCATGTCGAGGTAAGGAGAGGCGTCCGCCAGTTTCTTGTAGTACCCATAGATTTCCGAGGTGTGGTGCATGACACCGGGCGCTCCGATGATATCACCAAAATGTTTTCTGGGTGAAGGAACCGTAGGGTCATCGGTAAGGTTTAGAACCGATGCGGGGAGGAATCGGGTATCGGTAGTGTACTCCCGGATTTTCTGATTGTACGTTTCATCAATCGGCTGGGCA